>JANQDY010000262.1 GCA_028278625.1 Thermodesulfobacteriota bacterium | reverse complement strand
CCTTTTGACCCTTTCTATCAGCATTATCACCCCCTCATTCAACCAGGGAAAATTCATTGAAAGGACCATAGAAAGCGTTCTAACGCAGGATGTTCCTTTTTTGGAATATATGGTCGTTGACGGGGCCAGCACGGACAACACTCTGGATATTCTCAAGAAATATGGAGACCAAGTCCGTTGGGTATCCGAAAGGGACAACGGGCAGACAGAAGCCGTCAACAAAGGGATCAAACGAACGGGCGGCGAAATTATCGGATGGCTCAATTCCGACGATGTTTATTATCCGAAGGCCCTGCCCAGTGTCATTCGGATTTTTGAGGCGTCTCCCCATGTGGATGTCCTTTACGGAGACGCCGATCATATCGATGAAGATGACCGGGTCATGGAGGCGTACTACACGGAAGAATGGAATTACGAGCGACTGAAGGAAGTCTGTTTCCTCTGCCAACCGGCCGTCTTTTTCAGGCGGAGCGTTGTTGAAAGGTTCGGTCTCCTGGATGTGAATCTGCAGTTTTGCATGGATTATGAATACTGGCTGCGTGTGGGTGCCCAAATCCCCTTTATGAAAACGGACATTAGGCTGGCAGGATCCAGAATGTACCGGGAAAACAAGACAATGGGACAGCGCAGGGCCATGCACAGAGAAATCAATGATATGCTCAAAAACCGCCTGGGCGTTGTTCCGGAAAGATGGATCTACAATTTTGCCCATGTCTGTGCGGATCAAAGGATTTCCGACCGTACCAAGCCATTCAATGACCTCATCTATGTGATGATGCTCATTGCCGCTAGCGGGGCCGGTTTCCTGCACTGGCGCGGGAATCTGCCCCTTCATTCAGCCAAGACCATGGGCAAATGGGCTGCCCACGCCATGGTGAGGGCCATGGGACTGCATGGGCGATGAAAATCGGATTCGACATCAGTCAGACCGGAAGCAACAAAGCAGGATGCGGATACTTTGCCGATTCTCTGATCCTGGCGCTTACGGAACTGGACCGGGAAAACGACTATATCCTGTATCCCCATTTCGGTACCACCTTCTGGGATCCGAATGCGGAGAAAGGCACTCGAAAAATCCTTAAATCGAACGTAAAAAGGATACGTATCGGAAAGGATTTAGAGACGGCTTTTTCATTTTGGGAGGATCTCCCTTCTGATGCGGAAGAGAGATTGGACAATCCCCACATCATTCATGCCAACAACTATTCGTGCCCCAAGGGGTTTGGAAACGCCCGAGTCGTCTATACCCTTTACGATCTGAGCTTCTTTGATTATCCTGATTTGACAACCGAGGAAAACCGCACAAAATGTTTTGGCGGCGTCTTTCAGGCGGCCGTTTCCGCTGATTTTATTCTCGCCATATCAGAATATTCACGAAACCGTTTCCTCGAAACCTATCCCCATTACCCCAAGGAGCGTACCGGCGTGGTCCATTTGGGGTCCCGTTTTACCTCATCCGCTTGGAACAGGATTTCCGGTAAAAGGGTTGGCCGTCTGGTGCCGGATCGATTCTGGCTGAGTGTCTGTACGTTGGAGCCACGAAAAAACCTGCGCAGGCTCCTTCGGGCCTTTCGGGAATACCTGGCCCATACGAACAATCCCATTCCCCTGGTTCTCGCGGGGGGCAAAGGGTGGCTGGAGGGGGACCTGGAGCCCTTTATCGACCGATTGGGGCTGAAAGAACATGTGCGACTCCCCGGTTATGTTTCGGATGATGAACTCATATGGCTTTACCGGAACTGCTTTGCTTTTCTATATCCGTCCCTCTATGAAGGCTTCGGCCTTCCGGTTTTGGAGGCCTTGGGGTTCGGTGCCGCCGTTATGGCCGCCAATACCACGAGCCTGCCGGAAGTGGCGGGGGATGCGGCCCTTTATGTCAACCCTCTGGACCAAAAAGAGATGGCGGAAGGGCTCCTCAAAATTGCAGGGGAGGAAGGCTACCGGAAAAAGCAAAAAGGAAAGGCATCCTTGCAGGCAAAAAAATTCAGTTGGGAAAAGAGTGGGGAAAAGGTTCTTCGTGTCTATGAAAAGGTAATGGCCATGGCAAAATTCGAGAGAAACCAGGATGCCTTTTTTTTCTAACCCCACTACCAGAGCCCATCATCTGGCCTGGTTTCTGCCGCCACTTCTGTTTTGGGGATTGATCGTCCTTCCTTCGGCAATGGGTGCTGTTTGGGGATCCCTGGATGACCCTTTGGTCTTAATTCTGGCTCGGGCACCCTTTCTCGATAATCTCACAGGTTTCGGTGAAAGGATGATCCCGGTGCATTTTGTGAATCATTGGTTGTTCTATGCCCTTGCCGGAGAGAATCCTGAATTTTGGTATCTTTTTCAGTCCTTGGAGTTTTTGCTGCTGGTTCTCTTGATCTATTTGGGGGTTTCTCTCGCAACCGGGCGCCCATGGCTTGGTGCGGGGTCTGCTTCCTTTTTCCTGATCTCATCTCCCATCGCGGAAAACGCCTATACCATATCCAAAAGCGAAAGCATCATGGTGTTGTTCTACGGGCTTTTTGTTCTGGTGGTTGTCATGTGCAAGAACAGAATGAACGGCAAAAAAGGAAAATCCGGGGTTATCCAAAAAGGATTCATAACGCTCGCTTTCATGATTGTTATCCTTCTGGCGATCTTTTCCAAGGAAACCGCCGTAACCTTCATCCTCGTGGGATTTGGGGGGATGGCCTGCGGATATGTTTATCGAAAGGTTGACAACCACGTCGCGCTTCATCTGTTTCTGCTGGTGACCCTGGCCGCTTTTCTCTCAAATGTTCTGTTTTTTTGCCTGAAGTATTTTCTAAGTCATGGGCAGGCGGAAGGATATACCAGCTTTGTCCCTTCCCTCGCTTCCATAGAGGCAAACTTCTCCTTCTATGTCAACCAAACGCCTGATGTTCTGCTTCTGGGGTTATTGGGATTTTTCGGATGTCTTGCGGGATTTGCCGCCTTTGATCGAAGGAATACGCTAACAACGGCTTTGGCATGGGGCATGTGGGCCGGCGGGTGCGCTCAATTTGCCATACTCCTGGCCTGGCGCTGGCCCCTGGCCTATTACATGCTTCCGGTAGGGATCTGTTTCAATTTTTCCCTGGCTTTTTTTTGCTCGGATTTGCTCGATTCCGTGAAGGTGCGACCCCGGTCATGGCAAAGAGCGTTTCTCGTTTCGATGCCTGTTGTCCTTTTGATTTCAGCAATCTATTCCATCCCCTATATCCACTTTATTGCCCATGCCCAACGGGGCTTTGACCGTGTGGAAGATGTCATCCAGAACAGGATCATCGAAATCGACCCGGCCGGGAAAAGGGTGGTGGATATGGACAGAACCTGGTTTACGGAACCGCCGCTTCAGCGAACAAGACTCTTTCACGAAAAAGGGCGTCCGGATCTTAGATGGGTAGGCGCCGGTGAACTTTTCCAAGGGTTCTCAAAGGAACAACAACGCCTTTACGGTAACACGACCCTGCCGGATCTAACCTTAAATCCTCTTATCAAAGGTGATTTAGTGCTGTTTCAAGGATCCCGTTATCCGTTTAACAATGCGCTGAGAGGCATTGGTAATGCAAGGACAGAGCCGCCGGACTTTGATCTCAAAAAAACAAAGGCGGAACAATTGACGGGGTATCGGTTTCGCGAGGTTTTTCGTATGGAAGATGCCACAAAGGTCTTTTCACCGCTTACCTTTCAGCCGGAAGAACTGGTTTTTCAGGGTGTGCTCTATGAAGCGACAAAACGGCTGCCGACCCGCTACCAATGGGAAGGGCATTACGGGGACTATACAGGGAAAGAGGCGCTTCTGAAACTGAAGGTGCTCCCTGGGTACTCCATGGGATCGCTACGCATCTCCATTCCCCCCGACAAAAGGCTTGTGGATGCGCTTCTACCCCTTCACGTAACACTGATCGGGCAAAATGGTTTGACAAAGGAGCTTGTCCTTCACAAAAACGCGCTTGTTCACGAAATCGACGTGTCTGAACTGCTGAAATCAAGTGAGGGGGAAATAAAATTGTCGGTCTCAAAGACATGGCGGCCCAGTGACTTGGGCCTGGGCCAGGATGGCCGTTTGTTAGGGGTCATGGCCGAATATCTCTCGGATAACAAACCATAAGTGAGCAACAGGGAGTCATCACATGAAAGCAGTTATTCTGGCGGGGGGGCTGGGCAAACGACTTCGGCCTCTCACCGAAACCATACCCAAACCGCTTCTGCCCATCGGGGAGAAAGCCATCCTTGAAATACAAATCGAAAATCTCAAGAAACACGGCGTTGAAGACATCTTTCTTGCCACCAATTATAAGTCTGAATACATCGAAAATTTCCTGGGTGACGGGTCCAGATACGGCATCCGCCTAAAGGTCAGCCGTGAGGACAAACCGCTGGGTACGGTGGGGCCCCTTACCCTCTTGATGGACCAATTGAAAGAACCGTTCATCGTCATGAACGGGGATATCCTGACATCCATCGATTTTTCAAAGTTCCATGCCTTTGCCATAGACAAGGATGCGGATTTGACCATTTCCATCAAGAAACTGACAATGCCCTTTGCCTTTGGCAACATTTTTTTTGACGGGGATTACGTCACGGGCATTGAGGAAAAGCCGGATCTCATCACCCACGTGCTGGCGGGCATATACGTGATGAAACCGGAGATATTTGACATTATCCCGCGTAATCAGTATTTCAGTATGGACCATCTCATCAACCGGATGCTGGATCAGAACCTCCCGGTGGCCAAATATGAAATGACCGAATACTGGCTCGATATCGGACGGGTGGATGATTATGAGAAGGCCCAGGCCATGTACAAAAAAGAGTTTGAAACGGGAATGAACCCATGAAGAAAGTGCTTGTAACGGGTGCCGGCGGATTTATCGGCTCCCATCTGGCGGAATTGCTGGTGGAGCGGGGGTATGATGTGAAAGCCCTGGTCCACTATAACTCCAGGAACCAATGGGGATGGCTCGAGGGGTCCCGATACGTGGCGCATATGGAGGTCGTAACGGGAGATGTCAGGGATTATGATGCGGTCTTCGATGCCTTAAAACAATGCGATGCCGTATGCCACCTGGCCGCATTGATCGGAATTCCCTATTCCTACGTTTCGCCCCTGGCCTATATCAGGACCAATGTTGAGGGAACCTATAATGTCCTTGAGGCGGGCAGGCACCTGGATTTAAAAAGTATCCTGGTGACATCCACCAGCGAAACCTATGGCACCGCCAGGTACGTCCCCATTGATGAAAAACACCCGCTTGTGGGGCAATCCCCCTACTCGGCCACCAAGATTGCCGCCGATCAACTGGCCCTGAGTTATTTCCGATCCTTTGAAACGCCCGTGAAATTGGTAAGGCCCTTTAACACTTACGGCCCCCGACAATCGGCCCGGGCCATCATACCCACGGTAATTTCTCAACTGCTGTCGGGCAAAGATGTGATACGGCTGGGCAACCTTCATCCCACCAGGGACCTGACCTATGTGAGGGACACGGTGACGGGATTTTTGGCAATCATGGAGGCCGATTCACTGGTGGGAGAGGTGACCAATATCGGAATGAACAAGGAGATTTCCATGGGAGATCTCGTGTCGCTCATCTCCGCCCTTCTCTCTCGTGATGTGAAAATCGTCTCTGAAGAGATACGGAACCGCCCGCAAAAAAGCGAAGTGGAGCAACTCCGGTGCGACAGCCGTAAACTGAGGGAAAATACCCCGTGGGAGCCGAAATACGACCTCAAAAAGGGATTGCTTAAAACAATCGAATGGATAAGAGAGCATAAGATGTTGTATAAACCGGAGCTGTACAATGTCTAAACTGTTTCGGGGGTCATCGCAATTTATTCCTTGAATATGAAAGAAGATTGATGGCATACAAAATACCCCTTTTTGATCTCAATTACGGTGAGGAGGAAGCGGCGGCGGTCCTTGAGACACTTCGTTCCAAATGGATATCCATGGGACCCAATGTCAATGAATTTGAAAGGGCTTTTGCGAATCATTTGGGCATTGATCATTCCGTTGCGCTTGCCAGCTGCACCGGTGCCCTCCATCTGGCCATGACCATCCTTAATGTGGGTCCGGAAGATGAGGTCATTGTCCCTTCACTCACCTTCGTGGCAACGGTGAACGCGGTCCTTTACCGGTCCGCCCGCCCGGTTTTCGCGGATATCGTCAGCCATCAGGATTTTTCCGTGGACCCCGCGGATATCGAAAGGAAAATCACGCCCAAGACAAAGGCCATCGTGGTAATGCACTATGGCGGCTTTTCATGCCCCATGGATGAAATCATGGCGATTGCCCATCAAAAGGGAGTGTATGTGATCGAAGATGCGGCCCACGCACCGGCATCCCTGTACAAAGGACAACCGTTGGGTACCATAGGGCATATGGGCTGTTTCAGCTTCTTTTCCAACAAGAACATTTCATGCGCCGAAGGAGGACTTCTGGTCACCCGTGAAAAAGCCCATGCCGAAAAGGCGAGACGGTTGAGATCACACGGAATGACAACCCTTTCCTATGAACGGGCAAAAGGGTATGCCACCCGCTATGATGTGGTGGAGCTGGGGTATAATTACCGGATGGACGACATCAGGGGCGCTTTGTTGCTGAGCCAGTTCAAACGGCTTAAAAGCGATATTTTAAAAAGAGAGCGCTTGAGAAGAGCGTATTTGAATGCGCTGAAAGAGATGGAAGGGGTTCTGATCCCCTATGAGAACCATGAATATCAATCATCCAACTATGTTTTTCCGGTTGTTCTAAAGAAAGGCGACGCCTATAAAAGGGACGAGGTCCGCCGGATCATGGCGGATCACGGCATAGAGACAAGCGTGCACTATCCTGCCGTGCACCTTTTTTCCATCTATGAACCGTACCGGCAACCCCTGCCCGTAACGGAATACGTAACCAACAATGAAATCACCCTGCCCCTCTTCCCCAAAATGACGTCTGATGATATTGAATTCATTGTCCATGTGCTGAAAAAGGCGGTATGAATCGGATGGGCCGAAACAACCAGATCATTCTTGTGGGGGCGTTTCATGAAATGGTCGAGTTGTGCGAATATTGCGGCAAGGAAATTGTCGGCATCATTGACCAGGCAACAAAGGGCACATTTATGGGATACCAAGTGCTGGGAGACGACCATTCGGCGCCTGCCATTTACGAACGATGGGGATCCATCCCCGTTGTTCTAAGCCCGGATATGCCCGCCAAAAGAAGGGGGCTCAGAGACCATTATGCCAGGATCGGGTTTGGATTTGAGACCCTCATTCATCCAAAGGCCATGGTGTCCAAATCCGCAAGTATCGGAAAAGGCGTGGTGGTTCAGGCGGGCACACACATCTCAAGCAAGGTGGTCATTAACGATTTTGCGAGAATCAATGTCTTTGCCAACCTGATGCACGACGTATCCGTCGGCACCTTTGCCACCATCGCTCCCAATGCGGTGCTGCTAGGGCATGTATCCATTGGAGAGGGGTCTTATGTGGGCGGAAATGCCACCCTTCTGCCGGGTGTTGGGATCGGTGAAGGCGCCATGATCGGTGCGGGCGCCACCGTCACCAGAAACGTGGGAAACCATGTCACGGTGGTGGGAAATGCCGCACGTGAGATGGATTTTTCACCGAAAACCCGCGTTTAAGAACCATGCGGTTCAAAAGGCTCGGATGAATCCATGAGGGAAAAAGAAAAAGAGCGTATCCGGCATGAAATGCTCAGCATCATCGTGCCGGTGAGAAATGAAGAACCGAACATTATTCCCTTTTATGAAAGGAGCAAAAAGGTTCTCAAGGAGACCGGTTTTGAATGGGAAATCGTCTTTGTGGAGGATTCCAGCACGGATCAGACCGTGGAGATCATTCAGCAGATCTGCGCTGCCGACAAAAGGATCCGTGCCATATTGCTGACCAGAAGCTTTGGGCACCATGAAGCCTTCACCGCGGGAATCGATCACTCAAGGGGCGACCATGTGATTATGATGGACGGCGATCTGCAGCACCCCCCTGAATTCATTCCAAAGCTGATCCATGTTTACCTTGAGGGGTATGATATGGTCTACGCAAAAAGGGTTACCCGGCAGCCTTTTATCAAAGAGATCGGCTCCAAAGGGATCAACCGGCTCATTAATTTTTTTTCGGACTACCCCATCGATCTGAACTCCAGCATCTTTCGTATCTTCAGCAGACAGGTGGCCGACACTTTCATCTCCATGAGGGAACACGGCCGTTTCATTACCGGTATGCTCGGATGGCCGGGTTTTAAGACCAAATCCGTCGATTTTGAAGAAGCGCCGAGAGCCTCTGGCCAAACCAAATACAGCTATGCAAAAATGGTTGACCTTGCATGGAAAGGTGTCATTTCCTTTAGCGTCAAACCGCTCCGGTTGGGCCGTTATCTGGGGCTTCTGTCCGCATCCATCAGTTTCCTGATCGGTTTGTTCTACCTATTTCAATACCTGTTCGTGGGCATACCGGTGCAGGGTTTTACGGCAATTGTGGTCTCCCTCTTCTTTATTGGGGGCCTGATCCTTCTGGTATTGGGCATCATTGGGGAATATATCGGCAATATTTTCGTGGAAATGAAAAACAGGCCCCTTTATGTGGTACAAAGAAGGATCAATATGGAAGACCGGAAATTATTCTCGGAAAATCGCCATGATTGAAGTCTGTGCCTTGTGCGGTCAAAAATCCCATGAAATGCTGTTTGAACACCTGCGCATCGTAAAGTGTTCATGCGGGCATATTTACTATGCGGGAAGTGAAACGGAAAGGGACATCATCAACCAGTACGATGAGAGTTACTTTAGGGGCAGGGTATATGCCGATTACCGGAAAGAAAAGAGAATCATTCAGCGTAATTTCAGGGATCGCCTCAAATTCATCAGGAATTATGCTCGGAGAGGACGGCTCCTGGAAATCGGATCCGCCTATGGTTTTTTTCTCGATCTGGCACGACAGGATTTTCAAACAATGGGGTTTGAAATATGCCGGGAAGCGGTAGCCCACGCGCAACGGGTATTGAACCTGGATATTCGAAGCGACGATTTTCTGAAGACCAAGATGACCAAAGAGACCTTTGATGTGGCGTGCCTGTTTGACTGCATCGAACACTTGTCGGCCCCGCAGCTTTTCATTGAAAAACTGAATTCGATCCTTAAAATGAAGGGATACATTTTTATTACGACGGGGGACATCTCGAGCCCTTTGGCTCGCATGAAGGGGGCGAAATGGCGTCTCATTGATCCGCCCCTGCATATTCATTATTTTACAAAAAGAACACTTACGTCGCTGCTAAAAAAATTTGGTTTTGAGGTCGTTAGAGTCAGATATCCCGGAACGTGGAGAAGCAATGCCCAACTGGTACTGAGCCTACTTGGCCATGAGCGTCTTGCAAAGCATGTGCCGGGATCCTTCTGGATCAATACCTTTGACATTATGGAGGTCGCTGCCAGGAAAACCGGCAGCGTTTAATCCTGCCTAAACGTAATAAGACCTTCAAAGGAGAAAAGCCATGGAAAAACATCCATTGAGTCAGAATCCGTCGGGACTTAAGATCAAAATGGGTATCTTGATTGTCCTTTGTTCTTTATTGCTTCCTCTCAATCTTTTCGGAGCGGACAGGCTTCTGGTGAAAAACGGAACAGGGACAACCACCTTCAAGGTGGAGGATAACGGTGCCGTTAGCTGTAACTCCACCCTGCTGGCAAATGGTGCCGGTGCTTGGGGGTCGGCACCCTTTGTATTGGGCCAGGACGTGGGCAACAGGGGTGTGGTGATTACCGACAAGGCGGCCAGTAATCAGAAGAATATCTATTTTGGATGGAATGTGGGTACAAGTCATACCTATGCGGAGTTGTTTGCGCTTCAGGAGGGGATTTCATATTTGAATATTGTTCTGGCGCCTTACGGGGGCAATGTGGGTATCGGTACCACAAATCCCCTGCAGCCGTTACAAATGGGAAGCGGTGCATTTGTTTCGGCGGGAGGCGTATGGACCAATGCGTCCAGCAGAGATTTCAAGGAGAACATCAAAGCGCTCTCAAAAGAGGAAGCATCGGAAGCCCTAGAGGCCCTGAAACCAGTGAAATTCACCTATAAAGCGAATCCAAAGGAGGGACACGTGGGGTTCATCGCCGAGGATGCGCCGGATCTTGTGGCAACCAGTGACCGAAAAGGAATGAGCCCGATGGATGTGGTGGCGGTTCTCACCAAAGTTGTTCAGGATCAGCAGAAAATCATCGCTGAGCTCTCCAAGAAAATAGCAGCCCTTGAGCAGAATTAGTGTTCATCCATGAATGATTCGAGGACCGGTTTAAACCGGGTCAGGAGCTTTCCGAAAAATGAGATACAGGGCTTCGTTAAAAGGATTTATCATTGGTATTTTCCTGGTATTTGCTGTCAATGCATCGGTAAGGGGAGCGGATGAAACCATATCCCCGGTCCAAGACATTCCGGCAAGCACCATTGATCATCTCTATAAGAACCCGAAGATCCTGAGACCGGACACTGTTTTGAAACACTTTCTTTCAAGGGGTACGGAATCAACCCGGGTCATCGTCAATCTGAAAGGCGACGAAACGGCGGATATCTTGGATGCCTTCAGCCGCTCGGAACAATCGGATGTTCGCCGGTATGTGGCCGACCGTGTTCACGGATTGATGGATAGGGTTCTCCAAGGTTTCAACAAGACGGAAGTTCAAGAGATCAGCCGGTTTAAATATATGCCGGCGTTTTCCGCTCATGTGACCCTTGAAGGGCTGGAGGCCCTGGCTGAAGACCCTGATGTCTCCTCCATCGAGGAAGATGTGCTTCTTTACCCGAATCTGGCACAGGGAATTCCATTGATCAATGCATCTGTCGCAAGATCGAGCTACAGCGGAGAAGGGCTTTCAGTGGCCATCTGCGATACGGGGATCGATTACACCCATGTACGTCTTGGAAATAGCATGTTTTCTGGGATTTTTCCCAACAACAAGGTCATCGGAGGCTACGATACGGGAGATGACGACAATGACCCCATGGACCTTGAAGGGCACGGAACCGCCTGCGCCGGGATTGTCGCGGGAGACCTGGGTATCGAGGGGGATTACATCGGCGGCGTTGCCTGGGGCGCCAAGCTCTATGCTCTCAAGATTTCCCACGGCAGTGGTGGCAGCGCTTACCTGTCCAACATGGTGGAAGCCTTTGAGTGGTGTATCACCCATCAATACGACGCCCCGGACTATCCGATCCTGGTTATCAATACCAGTTTTGGCGCCGGCGGATATACCGCCAATTGCGATACTTATTCACCGGCCATGACCACTGCGGCCGCAAATGCCAAGGCGGCGGGGATGACCCTGTTCGTTTCAGCCGGAAATGACGGTTACTGCAATGCCATCGGCTGGCCCGCCTGCATTTCCCATGTGGTTTCGGTGGGTGCGGTTTATGATGCCCACTTTACCGCCGATGGCATCGGGTGGTGCGTGGTGGAAGGGTCCTGTACCGACAAAAATCCCACCTGGAGTTGTTCCACGGGGTATTATTCCCTGGATACACCCTATGGGGATCAGGTGCCCGTTTATTCCAACACGGCGTCTTTTTTGTCTTTGCTGGCACCGGCCAACTGGGCCACCTCCACGGCCATGGGGGGCGGGTACTGGACCGCGGAATACGGTTTTGGCGGCACCTCAGCCGCATCGCCATATGCCGCCGGTGCGGCCGCCATTCTGCAGAACGCGGCCAAGGCCATTAGGGGCGCCTTTCTAACGCCGGATGAGGTACAGTCGATTCTCATGAATACCGGCGACAGCATCACCGATACAAAGGTTGCCATCACAAAACCAAGGGTGAATTTGGGGAACGCCGTTGCCGCGCTGGGCGGCGGCAGTACCATCTATGTTGAACCATCCGGCGCGTGCGGGGGCAATACCCCCTGCTTTACAAATATTCAGGAAGCCGTGGGTGCGGCCGAATCAGGAGACACCATCAAAATATCCCAGGATGTGCCAGCCCAGGCAATTTCTCTCAATACGGCAAAAAGCCTAACGCTTCAGGGCGGGTGGAACGCTGCATTTACGGTTCAGGCATCCGATTCAGCCGTCAACTCCCTGACCGTTCAAGATGGAACCATTAGTGTCGATTCCCTGGTCGTCCAATGAATGTCATGCCTAAAGACGCCCCTGTTAATGATGATGCTTGAGACATGGAAATGAAAAAAACCTCTAAAATCTATGTTGCGGGACATGATGGTCTTGTGGGGTCCGCCATCGTTCGGCGACTCAGAAACGCTGGTTACGAGAACCTTCTTGTAAGAACCCGAAAAGAGATGGACCTTACGCGCCAAAGAACCGTTGAAGCCTTTTTTGAAGAGGAAAAGCCTGAATACGTTATCTTGGCGGCCGCCAAAGTGGGGGGTATTTTGGCAAATTCTTCCTATCCCGCGGAGTTCATATATGATAATCTGCAAATACAGACAAATGTGGTTCATGCAAGCTATGTCCACGGAGCAAAGAAACTGCTCTTCTTAGGCAGTTCCTGTATTTATCCAAAGGAGTGTCCGCAACCCATTAGGGAAGCGTATCTGCTTTCAGACTACCTTGAGCCTTCCAATGAGCCCTATGCAGTGGCCAAGATCGCCGGCATTAAAATGTGCCAAGCGTATAATCGCCAATATGGGACTTGTTTTATCAGTCTGATGCCCACGAATCTTTACGGCCCTGATGATAATTTTGATCTGGAAACATCCCACGTCTTGCCGGCCCTGATCCGAAAGATCCATGAAGCCAAATCAGCCGGGCTTGAATCCGTGGAAATATGGGGAACCGGAACACCCAGGCGAGAATTCCTGCATGTGGATGACCTGGCGGATGCCTGTCTTTTTCTTTTGGGTGAATATACCGATTCGGAGATTATTAATGTGGGTGTGGGCCAAGACCAGACCATCTTGGAGCTGGCCGAAACCATCGCCAGAGTGGTGCGATTTAAGGGTGGATTTCACACCAATCCCGAAAAACCGGATGGGACGATGGTTAAAGTGCTGGACGTATCCAAGCTGAATGCCCTGGGCTGGCAACCGAAAATACCCCTTGAGGCGGGGATTGAAAGCGTGTACCAATCGTATATCGCTTCTCCTTTTGCCCATGCTTGAATTCTCCATCGTCATTCCCAATTACAACCAGAGCCATTTCCTTCCCTGGGCTTTGGAGAGCCTGAAACATCAGACAGTTCCCTTTCAATTGGCCCTCATGGATGGGGGTTCGACCGATGATTTCTGGTCGGTTGTGGCGCGTTATAGGGGCATGATTTCAAAACTTCAGTCCGGACCGGATGGGGGACAGGCGGCCGCCATTAAGAAAGGGAAGGCAAGCGTTCCAGGAGACATTGTGGCATGGCTCAACGCGGACGACTACTATTTTCCGGGCACGCTGGATCGGGTCGCCGCTTTTTTTGAACAGAATCCGAAAGTGGATGTGGTTTACGGGAATGCGATCCACGTGGATGAGAATGGAAATTTCTTGTGTTATTTTCCCCCGATACAGCATTTCAGACGGAAGGATTTGGCACGCTCCTGTTTCATTTGTCAACCGGCGTGCTTTGTTCGCCGCGAGGTTTACGAGCAAATCGGAGGGGTCGATCCATCCCTCATTTACACGATGGATTGGGATCTGTGGCACAGGCTGTCTCTCGGGGGGGCCAAATTCCAATATATTCCTGAAGTGCTGGCTGCGGTGCGATATTACACCGGCACCAAGACCATGAGCGGTAACCGGCAACGATATGGGGAAATATGGCGCATTGAAAGAAAATACGGCCGCCATTTCCTCCCTTTTTGCTGGGCCGGATTCTACCGCTATGATCTCTCCTTCAAAGAAAACAGAAACGTCATTGAGAATCTCTTTCTCCTTTGGTTGGACGGCTGCCGAATGTTCCGAAAACGGCTGAAACATAAAAGGAAATCAAAAACACATGCGGAAGGGCTGTTGTACGGATTTCATCGATGGGAGACCGTGGTGGAAAGGGATTGTACCATACATTTGCCCTGGTATGGGGAGGGAGAGTGGCGCAGATTGCACCTTAAGGTGGATCCATGGGATGAAAACTACGGCATTGGTTTAAATGATAAACCTTGTCAATACGGAATTTCGGAAACCGGGTATCTTGAAATCCGTGTGCCTCAAATGATTGGGCCCTATCGCAGAATTGACATCTCCCGGCCGAAAGCGGGCAACTGGCGATTACTCGATTTTCGCTACGAACTCCATTGATCCGGCGCGGGCTACGCCCGCAGCCCAAGAATTCAGGAATCAGGAGCCAGAATTCAGAATATCTAAGAGGTGCCAAGTATCATATTCTGACTCCTGAATTCTGGGTTCTGGATTCTTAAAAAAAATGGCCCTGGTAACTATCATCGTTGTCAACTGGAACGGCAGAAAGCTCCTTTCCGAATGCCTGAAGAGCATAGAAGCGCAGACATTCAAAAGCTTTGAAACCGTTCTTGTGGACAACGGTTCCGTGGACGGATCGGTCAAATGGGTTCGAAACCGTTTTCCCAGGGTCAGGATTATTGGTCTTCCAACGAACACCGGTTTTTGTGTTGCCAACAACATCGGTCTAAAGGAAGCCAAAACAAAATATGTGGCCCTATTGAATAACGATGCGGTCGCCCATCCCTTCTGGTTGGAACGTCTCGTAGGAACCCTGGAGATTTATGAAAAGGCAGGATCGGCGGCCTCCAAAATCCTCTACTACGGAAATAGAAACATGGTAGACAGGGCGGGGGATGGGTATACGAATGCAGGCGTAGGGCTTTTGCGCGGCCGGGGAATGCCCCCGGAAGCCTTTAATCGATCCCAATGGATTTTCGGTGCCTGTGCGGCCGGAGCGCTTTATCGGAAAAGCATGCTTGATCAAATCGGTTTTTTTGATGAAGACTTTTTTCTCCTTTACGAAGATGTGGACCTCAGTTTTCGTGCCCAGTTAAATGGTTTCAAGTGCCGCTATGTTCCGGATTCAATGGTCTATCATAAGGTAAGCAGCACCCTTGTGCGGGATTCTGAAACGTCCATTTATTACGGGCATCGGAATCTGGAATGGGTCTATTTCATCAATATGCCCATCCAATTGATCAGGAAGACCTTGTTCCTTCACATGATTCACACCATTGGCTCGATGATCTATTTTTCCATAAGAGGCAATTTAAGAAGCATCATAACCGCCAAATTTGACGCTTTCAAGCAGATAAAACCGGTTCTAACAAAGCGGCGAATGGTTCAAAAGCGCAAAAAGGTTGAAAACAGATACTTGTGGGACCTTTTTGAAAGGGAAAGATTCATTGACAGGCTCAACAGGCGATCTTCCGGAAGACAAGATTAAACCAACATGAGACAAATCGACACGATTATTGTCAACTATAATAGCACGGAACAGCTGTTGTGGTGCCTTACGTCTTTGTTCAAAGATCAAAAAGGCATTTCATTTCAGGTTCAGGTCCATGATAACGCCTCCAGAATAGATAATGTGGACCGTTTGAAAACAGCCTTTCCGCAAATATCACTCGTCAAAAATAAACGGAATCTGGGTTTTGCAAAAGCCGTCAATAATGGATTGCGAAGAGGATCCGCTCCTTATGTCTTGATCCTGAACCCTGATACCCTTGTTCAGCCGAAACAGATCCTCACAGCCGTCGAATATATGGAAATGCATCCGGAAGTGGGTATTCTGGGACCCATGATTTGTGATTTTGACGGTGCTGTTCAGGGATCCGCGAGAGCCTTTCCGAATCTTCTGACAGCGCTATTTGGAAGAAAATCCATCCTTTCAAAAGTTTTTCCAAGCAATCCCATCACCCGGGAAAACATCCTGACAATGAGTAGCGACGGCA
>JANQDY010000261.1 GCA_028278625.1 Thermodesulfobacteriota bacterium | reverse complement strand
TCTTTTCATCCCCGGAACCGGCTGTCAGGGATTCAGTTTCCGTATTGCCAGCCGGACCGTCATCGGATTTGTTCTCTTTTTCATCCTCAAAATACTTTTGAAAGCGTTTCTTGGGCGAATCCCGGTTTTGCCGTTTCATTGCCTTTACCCGGGATGTGCTCAGGATGGGTGAAAGTATCTTTCCAATATTCAGCTCCGCCGCCATATGGCCCACCTTTTCTAGTCGCCCAGCAAACCTTTCCTTCTCATGGCTTTTCGCAAGCGAACAATTGCCTGAGAATGCAGCTGCGACACTCTCGATTCCGTTAGCTCCAAAACCTTTCCGATCTCTTTCATGGTCAGTTCATCCCAGTAATAGAGGGAAATGACCATTTTTTCCTTTTCAGGAAGCTTCTCAATGGCTTCAGCGGCGGCATTTCTCATCTCTTTCATGCCGGCTATTTGAAATGGGTCCCCGCTGTCACCCCCCGTCAGAAGACCGATCACGTCATCTTTTTCTTCTCTGGAAAACAGCCCCATATCTTCGAAACTGACAAAGGACATGCTGGCCATTTTCCTGATCTCGTAGAACTCATCCAAATCGATTCCCATGGCTTCCGCCACTTCGGAATCCTGAACATCCCGCCCCATTTTGAATTCCAGATCCGTGTAGGTGTTCTGAAGCTTTCGGATTTTGCCCCGATTGGTTCTGGAAACCACATCGCGAGACCGCAACTCCCCCATCACCGCGCCCCGGATACGAAAGGCCGCATATGTGGTGAATTTTGTGCCCCTTGTGGGATCATATCGATCAATGGCATCGATCAAACCGATCACGCCCACATTGGTCAGGTCGTCCTCCTCCACACCCGAGGGGAGCTGCGCGTGAATCCTTTGCACAATGTTTTTCACATAGGGGAGATATTGAAGAACCAATTGATCCTTGGATGATGTATCGCCCTGCCATTCTCTTCCCTGATACAATTCCGCCGGTTCCATGGTCGACAATCGTTCCTTTGGTAAATGGTTCATCTTCCTAGGGCGTCCCGTTAAACAGATCCCGCCAGTATGAACGAGGCCCTTTTCGAGGCGCCTCTGGCGGCGAAGTGTTTAAGAGCGCTTTTGCCAAAGATACAAAACAGCGACTCGCCGCCGCATCCGGTTTCATTTCCGCAATGATTTTCTGGCACCGAACGCCCTCTTTGACACTCCGGTCATTCAAGACAAATCCCACATATTCAATGGTGATATTTAAAAAGCGATCGGCAACAAGCTTGATCTGCTGATAGACATCATCCGCCTCTCTGTGGCTCTTTGCAAAATTGACCACAAGTTTGAAACGGCTCTGGGAGTATTTCAAGGAGAGTACCTTCATCAAGGCATATGCGTCGGTGATGGAAGTCGGTTCAGGCGTCACCACCACCAGAATCTCCCGCGCATTGCTGTTGAAATACATGACATTTGAAGAAATCCCGGCGCCCGTATCAATGAGCAAAACGTCAACATCATTCATGGCGGAATCGAGGGAATTTAAGAACACCGCCTTTTGCTCCTCGGTGAGATCGGCCATTTCTTGAATCCCCGAAGAAGCGGGAAGAATCGTAATGTCCCCCGGCCCCCGCAAGGCAATTTCGGAGATGGTCTTGGCTCCGGAAACCGCGTGTGAGAGGTTGTATTTGGGCGTGAGACCCAGCAGTACATCCAGATTCCCCAGTCCGAGATCCGCATCCAGAATCAACACCCGTTTCCCCATTTGGCTGAGCGAAAACCCAACATTTGCCACAATATTGCTTTTGCCCACACCCCCTTTGCCGCTTGTAATGGATATGACGCGGGGGTAGGGTTTAAAGGTTTTTGCGGCCGTCTTTTCCCTTTCGCTCTTCCTCGCGGAGATTCTGTCGGACAACAGGATGAGATTGTTCGGTTTAGTTTTATTGTTAAAACCTTTGTTCATCTATTGTTTCTCCCGATCAAAAGGGGTAAAGGGTCATTAGCTGTTTTCCGGCAGCGCCAAGGATTCCCGGTGAAACCTTAGGAGTAAGCATAAGACTTCTCCAAATAGGGGCCATAGGTAAGGCGCCGCTCTCTCTTTTCTGCTCTTCGCGGTTTGACCGGAGCGGCAATTGTCCTGGCATGGTTCTTTTTGAGCATCAGTTTCACCAGCCGATCCAGCGTTGCCACCTCGATATTTTCAGGCACCTGGGGACCGTTGGCAAAATACGAAACCGGGATACCCGTTAAAATGAGCTGATTCATCAGATGTCCGTATTCGGTACTGTCATCCAATCTCGTGAATATGAAGCTCTGAATATCCATCGACTTAAACCGATCAAACAGGGGGGCAAAATCCTTTTCCCGGGTGGTTGCACTCAGAAGCAGATGCGTCTCAAGAGGTTTCACACTTTGAAGCAGATCCTGTACCCGCCTAAATAGCGCATTTTCATTCCGGCTTATTCCAGGTGTATCAATAAGGATGATATCTTTTTTCCTCAGATGATGAATGGCTCGCTCTAACTGTCCCCTGGTTGAAGCGACTTCCATGGGCACATCGAGAATCTTTGAATAGACGCCCAATTCCGCGATGGCACCGATTTTCTTGTCGTCCAGGGTGATCATTCCCAGCTTTCGTCCGTGCTTCAGTCCTCCCATGGCGGCCAATTTGGCGATGGTGGTGGTCTTTCCAACACCGGTAGGGCCAACCATGGCAGCGATTTTCTGCTCTCCCCGGGCAACTCTGATCGGTTTTACCATGGCCCCCATTTTTCTGAAGGTTTCCGAAACCCCTTGTTTGAGGTCTTCCGACCGAAAGGATCCTTTCAAGGAGGGGAGGCGGCCCAGCTCCTTCACCAGATCCATGGCGATGTGTTCCTGAACCCCCTGATCCTGGAGTTCCTTATAGAGGCTGAAAAACTGCATGCGGGGGTCGGCTTTTCGGGAAAACCCGCCTCTCAGTTTGGCGGGCCTGATTCTGCCAACCCTGCTCACGCTCATTCCTCCGCCGGTGGGCTTGCTGTTCTTTATTCCTTTAGGTGAAATGGTTGAAATCGAATTTCTGGCGCCTCGACCGCCAAATGCCTTGCTTTCAAAGCCGGTTCCCGGCTCCAATTGATCCTTGGGTGTATCCGCGTCAGTGGCCGCGGTGACTTCCACACCGTACTTTTTCCTGAAGCCAAAAACGCCCGATCCCACTTCCACGTCTTTGGTTGAGAGGATCACTGCCCGGGACCCGAATTCTTTCCTGATCATCCGGAGCGCTTCGGCCGTATCACTTGCCTTGAACTTCTTAATTTGCATTTTCTAACCCCACCGTTCCAATGGATTCTACGCTTACATTGTTCACAATTTCATCATAGGACAGCACCACCAAGTCCGGGAAAAATCGATCCGCAAGTTTCTTGAAATGCGGCCTGATCTGCGCTGAGCATAAGACAATCGGCTGTTGATTCCGTTCTGAAAAACCTTCCAGCCGATGGGTGACGGAAGTCACGATCCGATGTGCCGTATTGGGATCAATGGGCAGAAAGCTGCCGCGATCCGTATATTGAATGGACTCACCCAGGGTTTTTTCAACATCGTGTTCAAGTGTGAGCACAAAGATACGTCCCATGGGTCCCTTGTAGAGTTCGGTGATGGTTCTGGCCAGGGCCTGCCGCACGTATTCCGTCAACGCGTCCGTGTCTTTGGTGACATTGGCCCAGTCCGCCAAGGTTTCCAGAATGGTCAAAAGATCGCGAATCGGAACCCCCTCCTGCAGAAGATTCTGCAGGACCTTACCCACCGCGCCAAGGGGCAATAATCCCGGAATCAGTTCTTCCACCACCTTTGGATGGGAAATCTTCAAATTATCCAGCAACTGCTGGACTTCCTGTCTTCCGAGCAGTTCATGGGCATGGCGTTTGATGACATCGGCCAAATGTGTAATCAACACGGTTGGCAGATCCACGACCGTGTACCCCTTTGCCAACGCGTCTTCTCTCACGTCCCCCTTGATCCAGGTTGCGGGCAGGCCGTAAGTTGGTTCCGTGGTCTCGACGCCGTTGATCTTTCCTTCAACGCCACCCGGATTCATGGCCAGAAAGCAATTCATCATCAATTCACCCTCGGCGATCTTATTTCCTTTCAGTTTAATGACATATTCACCGGGCTTTAATTTCATATTGTCCTGGATATGGACCGGCGACAAGATGATGCCGAGATCTTGGGCGACCTGGCCTCTGAATGAACGAATTCTATCAAGCAGATCACCGCCCTTCTCCACATCCACCAGCGGCAGAAGACCGTAACCCACTTCCATCGCCAGGATGTCGATGGGCGGAACGGATTCAACCTTTTCAACGCTCTCCGCCTTGGCTTCAAGAAGTTCATTCTCTTTGACCTTTTCGGATTCACGGGCGCGCGATCTGATGACCGAATAGGCGATGCCGCCAGCAATGAGACTCAATACCATGAACGGGACCGTGGGCATCCCCGGAACCAGCCCGAAGGAAAAGAGCGCTATGGCGGCGATGGCGATGGCACGCGGCTGAAGGAGTATCTGAGATATCACCTGGCTCCCAAGGGTCGACTGAGAACCGGCCCGACTGACCACAATACCCGCCGCGGTTGAAATCATTAATGCCGGTATCTGGGTCACCAGTCCGTCACCCACCGTCAAAAGCGTGTAGTTTTGCGCCGCATCCGCCAGAGACATGTTATTTTGCAGAACACCGATGGCAAAACCGCCCAGTATATTGATCAACGTGATGATGATTCCCGCGATGGCATCGCCCTTCACGAATTTGCTGGCACCATCCATGGCACCGTAAAAGTCGGCCTCCCGGGAAATTTCCAGGCGCCTTTCCTTTGCTTCTTCTTCGCCGATCAAGCCGGCGTTAAGATCTGCGTCGATGCTCATCTGCTTGCCGGGCATGGCATCCAGGGTAAACCTTGCCGCCACTTCACCAATCCGTCCAGAACCTTTTGTGATGACCATCAAATTGATGACCACCAGGACGATGAACACGATGGAGCCCACCACATAATTGCCGCCCACCACAAAATTCCCAAATGACATGATCACGTTGCCGGCGGCTGAAGGGCCTTCGCTGCCATGAAGCAGAATGATACGGGTGGAAGCGATGTTCAGGGAGAGCCGAAAAAGGGTTGCCAGCAGAAGAACCGTGGGAAAGGATGAAAAATCAAGCGGTCTTAAAAGGTATGTTCCGGTCAAAAGGATGGTCAATGCAAAGGTAATATTGAGGGAGAGAAGCAGATCGAGCATGAAGGGCGGCAGAGGGAGGATCATGAGAATCAGTATGGCCACCACACCGACCGCCGCCATGATCTCGCTGTTTCGCATTAACAGCGGCAAGTGAATTGAGTTTTCCGCCCCGCTTGAAGTACCCATTACCCTTCAGACTCCATTTTTTTGTCACTTGTCGTCACATATGCACTTTCCATGCCTATCGCTCTAAGTGATGATGACAATCCGGCGCGCCCATCGGACGCCTGCTGAAAAGTCCTAAAATAATAATGGGTTTCATCCAAATCCCCGTTTGAGGAATGGATTGGGAGAGAGCGATGGAGAAGACCTGGCGGCGTGAGCGTCAAGGAAATTTGACGACCGGCGTCAAGGATTTGGCCAAAGAGACCCTATGATGGCCCTCTGCGACCTCGCAGTTTGTATACGTATGCCAGGACTTCAGCCACGGCGCGGTAGAGTTCAGCCGGTACAAAATCATTTACTTCAGTGCTCTTAAACAGGGTTCTGGCCAACGGTTTGTTCTCTACCACCGGAACGTCATTTTGGGTGGCGATGGTCTTTATTCTTTCCGCCACCAGGCCGGCGCCTTTGGCAACGATTTGGGGAGCAAACATCTCCTCCGCATTGTAACGGATGGCAATCGCCAGATGCGTCGGGTTGGTGATGACCACGTCCGCCTCAGGAACGGCGGCCATCATTCGGCGCGCGGCCATTTCCCGTTGCACCTGGCGGATGCGGCCTTTGACTTTCGGGTCCCCTTCGCTCTGCTTATGCTCGTCTTTCACTTCCTGTTTCGTCATCATGAGGTCTTTGTTGTGCTGCCATCGTTGATATGTCAAGTCGATGGCGGCAAGCACCAGCATGGCGAGGCTCACATAAAACATCACTTTGAGCGAGACCATCCCGATGAAGCCGATGATCTCTCCCACACCCATGTGGATTAGCGACGGCAGGGATTCCAGTTCGCCCCGAAGAACCAGCCAAGCGATGGTGCCGATATACAGAATCTTCAGCATGGACTTGATCAGTTCCATCAGTGATCGAAGGGAAACAAACTTTTTCATCCCGGTGATGGGATTGAATTTGCCCAGCTTTGGGGAAAGGGGCTCCAGAGTGAAAAGAAAACCCACTTGAATGAGATTGGCGGCAATGCCCACCACAGCCACAGAAAGCATCATGGGGGCCGTGATAATGAGAAACCGAACAAAGATCTCACCCAAAAATGACTGTATGGACGCTTCCCGGGTATTCAAGGTCCCCAAATGCTCGAAAATCCCCTGCATCAATTCCATCAGGGATCTGAAGATCCATGGACCCACCGCCAGCAAAACCGCGGCCCCGCACAGAATAATAAGTGCGGTAGAAATCTCCTGGCTCTTGGGAACCTGGCCTTTTTCCCGGGCCTTCGCCAATTTCTTGGCGGTGGGTTTTTCAGTTCTTTCCTGGTCATTTTTTCCGGCCATGGACAATCCTATTTCAAATGGAATTGAGGATCTTCAGAATCCTCTCGCCCAACCCCCCCATCAACGCCGCCATAAAGGTGGCCATGTAGGGGAGTGAAATCGCCATAAAGAGAAGACCGACCATTATTTTGAGCGGCGCCGCCACAAAAAAGATGTTCATTTGGGGTACGGCTCTTGCCGCCAGCCCGAAGGCCACGCTCATCAAAAGGAGCACTGCGATGAGCGGTGCTCCCAATTTGATGGCAATCACGAACATCTCCCCGCCGAAATTTACCACCTGGTCCATTACGCCACTACCAAAATGGAAACCGTAAGGGGGAACAATCTGAAAACTGAGCACCAGGGATTTCACGAAAAGGTGATGCGCATCGGAAGCCAATAGAATCAGCATTGCCAAAAGATTGTTGAACTGGCCCAGGAGGGGAACCTGTTCACTGGTTGAGGGATCCATGATGTTGGCCATGGCCAGCCCCATCTGATATCCCACCAGTTGCCCGGCCAGAACCACGCCGGCAAAGACCAATCTGATCATAATCCCGATCACCAATCCCATGATCACTTCGCCTGCTGCACCGATGAGAAAAGGGATCAATCCCGGTTGGTACGAAACGGCTTCTAGGTTCAGAATCGGCACCAGTAGCAGGCTCACGGCAAATGCCAGCCCCGCTTTAAAGAGAACGGGAATCGTCGGACTGTCAAAAACCGGTGCCGTCAAAACAATGGCGCCGATCCGCAAGAAGATAAAAAAAAGCAATTGCAATTGGGGCATGGAATAAGCAAAAGTGATCAAAGCCCTTACCCCTTTCGAGCCATTCCCAAAATGCCCCTATTTGGCGTATACGGGAATATTGGTAAATATGCTCTGTGTGAAATCGACGATCATCTGAAGCATCCATGGGAAGAAGACGATGAGCGCCAAACCCACTGCCAGCATCTTTGGAATAAAGACCAGCGTCATTTCATTAATGGACGTTGCTGCCTGAAACATGCTGACGATGAGTCCCACCAAGAGACCGGAAATCAGCATGGGTGCGGCCAACAAAATGGCGATCTTAAGGGCCTCCATGAAGAAACCGGTGATAAAATCAGGTGTCATGTTCGCATCTCCTGTTATCCAAAACTTTTAACCACTGACCCCACAATCAAATACCAGCCGTCCGCCAGAACGAACAGCATCAATTTGAAGGGGAGTGAAATCATGACCGGCGGCAGCATCATCATCCCCATGGAAAGCAGGACGCTCGCCACTACCATATCCACTACCAGAAAAGGCACATAGAGGAGCATGCCGATTTGAAAAGCCGTTTTGAGTTCACTGATGACAAATGAGGGGATGATCACCGTCATGGGGACTTCGTCAATGTTCTTGGGGCGTTTCAGGTTTGCAATACTCACGAAAAGTGCCAGATCCTTCTCCCGCGTCTGCTTGATCATGAATGCCCGTATCGGTTTGGACGCGGTTTCAAATGCCTGTTCGCTGGTAATTTGCTCATCCAGGTACGGCCTTATGGCCTCTTTGTACACCGATTGCCAGACAGGGGTCATGATGAAAATGGTCAGGAACAGGGAGAGCCCGATGATGATTTGATTAGGAGGACTCTGCATGGTCCCGAGTGCTTTTCGAAGCAGAGACAAGACGATGACAATGCGGGTAAAAGACGTGAGTAGTATCAGAATCGCCGGCGCAAGGGAAAGAACCGTCATGAGCAAAAAGATCTGCAAAACCGCCGAAACCTTGCCCGGGCTGTCGGCATCGTCCATGCCAATGCTGATAAAGGGCGATGCGACGCCCGGAGGCGCCGCCATACTGGTTGCGTTCATTGCGCCGAAGAAGACCAGCCCAAAAAGCATCAGTGGGGCAACAAACCTAGGCCACTGCATCACCGGGGTACTCCCTATAAACGCCGTTGGTCGTCATTTTTCGTCAGTTCTTCTGCCGTGCTTTGGGGACAAAGCTTTCAATTGATCCAGGAAAGTTCCGCTAAACCCCTGCTTTTCGGATACTTCGAATTGATCCAGCAAGGAGCTGTCTTCTATCTTGGTGAGCAGCCGAATGTGGTCATTGGTAACACCCAACACCAGCACGGCACCGGGAACTTCAACCATGGTAACGGTCTTTTTGACACCCACATGGATCGAAGATAGAATTCGCATCATCCCCCCGGAATACCGGGGACCGCGTCGCCCCAATAGACGCCTTGAGATGTAGAGCGCCCCCACGAGAAAGACCAGGAGGACAGCCAGGGCGGCAAACAACTTGATGGCTGTTGACATAAGATCCGGCTGATAGTTCATTTCAATTTCTCGATTCGCTCTATGGGACTCACAATCTCCGTGATTCTGAGCGCATAATGATCTTTGACCACAACAACCTCTCCCCTGGCCACCAGTTTGTTGTTGGCCAGAAGATCCAAGGTCTGCCCCGCAAACTTGGTCAATTCCACAACGGATCCCTGTGACAACTGGAGCAGATCATTGATCAGCATTTTGGTCCGGCCCAATTCCACTGTCACTTCCAATGGGATATCCAATATGAAATCGATATCGCTGACATTTTGACCCGCATTTGAATTCTGTAATTCCGGTTGTTTCTTGTTTTTTTCACTCATGGCAATGTCTCAATCTGGCAACCTGAGTCGCCTTAAAAGGGCGATCGACTATTCTTTATTAGTGAGCATGGAAAGAACGGGCGATTCGATTCGGACGGCCCTGTTCCCTCCCATGATACCCGCGAACCCAAGGAATTTGGGAACGTTTTCCACCAGAACGGGAATCGAATCAGGTGGACCGGTGTCCAGCAAAATGAGATCCCCTTTCTGGATGCTCAGAATATCCCCGATACTCTGTGTAACGCTTCCGATTCGGGCGGTAACGGAAACATTGGTATCATTCAATATATCCTGTATTTTAGGCGTCCATAGATTTTCCATCTCCGAATCCCTCAGATGCTTATAGGAGAGTTTGTCCCTGATGGGCTCGAGCAGTAGATACGGAATACACAGCCACATTCTGGCATTAAATCCTTCAAGACTGATGGTGAAAAGGACCACCACAACGATGTCGTTGGGCGCCACCAGCCGGATGAACTGCGGTTTGGTTTCACTCTTCCCGATTGTAATCTTAATCTGTTCCACAAAAGACCACGCCTTTTCCAACTCTCTCAGCACATCCGTTGCGAATTTTTTCATCACCCGCTGCTCGATAACCGTGAAATCCCGCTGCTGTTTGATTTCCAACATGCCCGTTCCGCCAAACATGCACTCAATTAAGAAAAAGACGAGCCGCGGTTCCATGGCCAAAAGGCCTGATCCAATCAGTGGTTCCATGCGAAAGGTGTGAAGGCTCGTCGGGTTGTCAATCCCTTGCATGAATTCACCGAATTTGACGGTTTCGGTGGCCGTCAATTCCGCATCAATGGGCATACGAAGCATATTGGTCACTGAAATCCGTAGAGCATTGGCGAACCGATCGTGAATTTCGTCGAGAACATCAAAGTGCTCCCGCATCATGATATTGGGGCTTGTCAGATCATAGGGAGTGAAGTCTTCGGAATCGGAAACCTCGTGGTCATCCTCCTCCGTATCAAAATCAAGCTGTCCGTCGGCCATTGAGGAAAGAAGCGCATCAACTTCTTCCTGCGTTAGTATTTGATCACTCATACACCTTTCCTCTACTCTCCCTGATTTCTGAGCAGCACAATTTCCACGCGCCTGTTCAATGCTCTGTTCCCTGGCGTGTCATTGGGTTTGATGGGTCGTGATTCACCGTATCCTACGGCTGACAGTCTGCGCGGATAGACGTTCATCCGGTCCGACAGAAATTTCACGATATTGACGGCGCGGGCCGCCGACAATTCCCAGTTGGAAGGAAACAGCGCTGTAGAGATGGGCACATTATCCGTGTGTCCCTCGACGCGAACCCGGTTCGGCAACCGGCTGATCAGTGGGCCGATCTTTTTGAGCAATGAATATCCTTTTGGGTTAATGGCTGAACTGCCTGAATTAAAAAAGAGATTGCCGGTGATCCGGATAACCATTCCCTTTTCAGTATCTTCCATTTCGATTTCCGGCATGGCATCCAATTGGGCAATCATCTCTCGAATGGCCTCGGGAACAGGCGCTTTCCGAATCTCCTGACCGGAATAGGCCTCGGGTCGGGTCGCCTCGATCAAACCGTCACTTTTCACGCTGTTTTTTTCCAGAACTCCCAACCCGCCAATGATGGCGGATCTGAATTCCCTGATTTTCTTCATATCGCCTTTGCTCATGGCAAAGACAAGAATGAAAAAGACCATCAGCAACGTGATGAGGTCATTAAACGTCGTCAGCCACTTGACGTTCAGTGGTTTGCTCATGGCTCTTCGACCGCTGATCCTCTGTTCCGTATACGCATCCCGCAGGGCCATTTTGTTACCTATGGAAAAAAACGAACTCGACCCGCCTGTTCTGTCTACGATGTTCAGGCGTGTCGTTTGGGTAAATCGGTTGAAATTCGCCGAATCCCGCGGCAGAGAGCTTTTTGGGGTCACATTTTCCGCCCTTGGTGACATACCTGAGCACATTTACGGCACGGGCTGTCGACAACTCCCAATTGGAAGGGAAATCAGGCGTGTGAATCGGCAGATTATCCGCGTGGCCTTCTATCCGAACCTGATGGGGTGATTCCGCCAGGACGTCTGAGATTTCATCCAGAAGCGGTCTCGCTTCCGAGGAAATGTCGGCAACTCCCAGACCGAAAAGGGACGTATCCGAAAGTCTCATTATCAGCCCTTCCCCTGAGAAAGAGATGGATATATCATCCTTGAGACCAAATCTCTTTTTTATCTTAACAAGTTTCTCAAAGATGGGGCCCAGCTTTTTTTTTCTGGCGTTGAAACCGGCGGGTCCGTGACTCAAATGACCCTTTGGCTGAAAACCAAACCCCCCTTTCAGAACATCAATTGAATGGGTGAATGACGCCACGAATTTCTCCATTCTTGATCGTTCAACACTTGAAAAAGCGCACAGCATTACAAAAAAGCAAAGCATGATGAGAATAAAACCAGTATATATGATTTCCCATCTCCCGTCGGCGCGCGCGCCTGTTACGATTTCGAAGCGGCCTCTTCCTGCCCTCATGCTCTCCATGTCTACACCTCTTTCCAGGAACCTAAGACATCTCAAACGCTCTTCTCCTCTGAGGTAGAAAAGCCTTGAGCTTCTGCTCAATAATACGGTGGCTTTCACCGGCCTGAATGGCCATCAACCCTTCCAAGACCAGTTCCTTGACAAGGATCTCCTGTCTGCTGCGGGCTTTCAGTTTTGCGGCAATGGGCATCAGAAGCAGGTTTGCCAGAACCGTGCCGTAGAAAGTCGTCAGAAGCGCCACGGCCATGGGTGGTCCGATTTTGCTGGGATCATCCATCTGCATGAGCATCTGCACCAATCCGATAATCGTCCCCATCAATCCGACGGCTGGAGCGTACGCCGCCATGGTTGTAAATATTTCAGCCCCCAGGTAGTGCCGTTCTTCCAAATAGAGGATCTCCGTGGTCAGGACATTCTTGATGGCGCCTGATTCCATGCCGTCAATGGCCATTGACAAACCTCTGGAGAAAAAGGGATCATCAACTTCGTGCATTCTGGATTCAAATGCCAGAATGCCTTCTCTTCGAGCCAGTTTCCCGAATTCAACCATTTTTTCAATGATCTCCAAAGCCGGTTTGGTTTGGTGGAAAAAGACATTCTTTACAACCTTAAAGACGCCCATGACCTGGGTGATGGGGTAACTCAACAGTGTGGCGCCCACTGTCCCGCCGATCACGATCATGAGGGATGGAACGCTCACAAACCAGGTGGGTGAGCCGCCAAGAACAATGGCGCTGATAACGAGTGCCCCGGCCATCAGAATGCCGACAATCGTCGCAATATCCATTCGCACCTCCGCAGTTTCAACTGTCTAGGACGGAAGCAAACACTATGCCACAATGCCCTGGGGTGGAACCGGAAACCGATCCGCCCTCAAATGGATTAAAAAACCTCTTCATTTCAACATGTTAAATAATTCCAAAAAGACCAGTAAAGCAGAAAAGCGTCTGAAAGGGAGGAAGCGGCTAATGAAATGGGAGAGCGCACGTCAAATTACCGGGATGGATTGTCACCACATTGACATACGTGAAGGAAAAGATGGGGCGTTTAATGGAGACAGGGGGCCGATAAGGATCGCATCCTTTTCAGCCCCCTGGTTGCTTAGGTGGGTTTAGGAGGGTTTATCGTTTCATGCTCACCAATTCCTGCAGCACGTCGGCGCTGGTGGTGATCACTTTGGAGTTGGCCTGATAGGCACGCTGAATGGTAATCATTTTCACGAATTCCTCGGCCAGATCCACATTGGAGAGTTCCAAGGAACCCGGGCTGATATGTCCGCGCCCTCCGGTGCTGGCCACGCCGAACAGGCCGACACCGGACTCAACGGTCTCCGAAAACACATTGCTCCCTTGAGAACTTAGGCCGTTGTAATCCTTAAACACCGCCAGGCCGATTTGATAGAGGGCCTGGGACTGACCATTGCTGAAGGATCCCCAGACCACTCCGTCATTATCCACGGAAATCTCCCGAAGGGTGCCTGGCGCATACCCGTCCTGTGTCTGGGATCGAATTTCCGAATCCGCGGAGAATCCGGTGATGAGGGTGGAATTGGTCAGATCCCACACCATGCTGATATCCGAGGCCCCACTGGTCAAATCGGTGATGCCGATGGTGGGGTTGCCGTCATCCCTCAGGGTATAGCGGGGATTGGCCGGTTCCGTCATTTCAGCGATGTCCCATTTGGAATTGATGCGGTCCAATTGGCCGGTGGAATCAAACCGAAGGGTTCCGTGACCGTTGGAGGTCCCTTCGGAAGAACGGGCGATCCAGGTCCATTGGGCGATCTCCTCCAGAACCCCCTCTTCCGAATTGTAGGTTGTTACCGGATCAAACACGAAATCAACGGTTAAATCCACCGGGTTCCCCAATGAATCATAAACGGTGGTGGTGGTGGAGAAATCATCGGGCTCTTTGCCGCCATTCAGAACGATGGGGTCCCTTGCCTCCACCAGGCCACTGCCGTTTCCACCCGCTTGCGCTCTCACAAGTGAGGTGAAGGGACTTGTGTTACCACCCGATAGCGCCATGGTCTCCGGTGTGGCGACAGTACCCGTGGTAACCACCGTGCCGGTCCCGGCCGCATAGGCGGTGACTTTGGCGGCCGCCTCTTCATCACTGTTAATGGCCTCGGCCACGTCCTTGGCGGTGCTGGTGATATCCGTCCCGTCACTGCCCAGGGTTACCGTTATGGTGTCGCCGTTGACGGAGACCGATAAAGGTCCTGAGGTCCCGGGATCGATATATTCAATCTCAATGCTGTCCCCTTCGACCCCTGCCCGGTCCGCGGCAAAAAGAACCGCCGCATCGCCGGTCCCCTGTGTGGCCGTCGAAACACCGACCAGTTGCTGACTCATGAGACTGGTGTCATCCCCCGATTCAAGGTTCACCGCGGAAGCTGCGGCGACGATTCCGCTGCCGTCCCCGGAGGCGTAAGCGGTCACCAGGGCGCTTGCATCGTCGTTTGCATTAATGGCCTGGGCCATTTCCTGGGAATTGCTGACGATCTGGGTGCCGTCGTGTCCCAGGGTCACGGTTATCGTATCACCCGATACCGAAACCGACAAATCCCCTGCTGTTCCTGGATCCACATATTCAATTTCGATACTGTTCCCATCGGTGCCCGGTTCATTTGCCACGTACAGGACAGCGGCATCACCCGTTCCCACTTCTTTTCTGGCGGCCCCCTCAAAATAGGCATTGACCATGGCCGCCACCTGTGCCGCCGTTGCTTCGGAGTCGCCGATGCTGACGGTAATGGCATTTCCGTTGGCGGCAACATCCATGGGACCGCCACCGGGGGTTTTCGTATATGAAATGCTGATCTCATTGCCGTCCGGTCCGGGCGATAGCGCCGTAAAGGTAACCGAAGAAAGATTGTCCGTACAGTCCACCACGGCCGTGGCCGCCGTATATTCGCCATCCAGATTGAAATTGATGCCGATTTCCTCCGTGGCGGCCGGCGCACTGTTGACGCTGTTCACCACGACGTCACCAACCCCTTCCAGCTGTCCCCTCGGGTTGATTCCGAATCCCTGAACCGCAAGACCGCTGGTATTCACCAGCACACCGTTTTCATTGAAATGAAACGCACCGTCCCGACTGTAGAACATGGTCCCTGCTTCGTCTCGAAGCATAAACATGCCTTCCCCCACCACTGCAAAGTCGGTGGTGTTTTCCGTTTGTTCCAGAGACCCCTGGGTCCAGACTTCCTCCTCGCCGATGGTACCGATGGCCATGGAATCATTGAGCACGTTGGAAAAAGAAGACCGGCTTGCCTTAAAGCCAACCGTACTGACATTGGCGATGTTGCTACCGACGGTGCCGAGTGCTTTGGAATTGGCCTTGATACCGGCTGTTCCGGTGTAAAGAGAGGTCAACATATCATACTTCCTCCTGTCACAAGTTTTGAACTGTTATCAAAACGGTATTACCGCTTCAAGCCGTTGAGCTCCTGCATCATTTCGTCACTGGTGGTGACGACGCGGGAATTTGCCTGATAAGCCCTTTGAATCGTAATCATTTTAACGAACTCCTGGGCCAGATCCACATTGCTCATTTCCAGGGAACCGGCGCTGATGGATCCCCGCCCCCCGGAATTGGCGGTTCCCACAATGGCGGCCCCTGAAACGGCGTTGGCTTCAAAGAGGCCGCTGCCCACCGACTCCAATCCGGAATAGTTTGCGAAATTGGCAAGAGCAATCTGATAGAGGGGCTTTGTTTTGCCATTTGAGAAGACCCCCGACACCACGCCGTTCCCGTCGATTTTTGCATCAACAATGGTTCCCGACGCATTGCCGTTCTGGCTTTGGGAGCTGACCCCGGAGGCGGCCGCGTATCCCGTGGCGATGAAATCCCAATCAATTGTGAGATCCCCGGCACCGGAACTGAGCTCGGTGACTTTAATGACGGGATTCCCATCGTCTTTCAACGTCTTGCCGGGAGAAGGCGGATCTGCCATTTCACCTTCATCCCACTTGCTCTCTTCCATATCCATCTGGCCGCTGCCGTCGAACTTGATCACGCCATAGGTTTCACACTTTCCGTCGGACGCTCTCGCAGTCCAAACCCATTGGGGTTCAGTCTCAGTTGCGGAATCCCCTTCCTGGTAAACAAAATCGACCGTGATATCGATGGCATTTCCCATGGCATCGTAGACCGTCATGGTCGTTGAAAAATTGCTGGGTTCCTTTCCGCCTTTGAGATAATCCGTACCGGTGATTTCAACGGCACCGCTGCCGTTTCCCACGGCCGTGGCCGTCACAAGCTCGGCGGCTTCGGTGCTGGCATTCACGGCCTCTGCGACGAGCGTTGCGGTTTTTGCGTCGTCCTCGGCGCCCCCCAAATCAACGGTAATGGCTTTTCCGGCAACCGTCACGCTCAAACCGCCTTCACCCGAATCCACATAGCGAATGCTGATTTCGTTCCCATCCTCACCGGTGTTAACCGCCGTATATGTCACCCCTGAAAAATCCTCGCTGCAGGTAACGGTGACAGAGGCTGCCGCCGTCTCATTGTTGAGATTCATCAGGGTGGTCATTTCCGTGGTGGCGGTGGCCGGCGATGTGGTCTCCGCGAAATTAATGTCGCCCAGGGCGCCCAGAGATCCGTCAGCCGTCAGTTTGTAGCCCTGAACATTCAGACCATCGCTATTGACCAAGTTCCCCTCAGCATCCAGGTTGAAGTTCCCGGCCCGGGTGTAATAGGTCCCCCCTTCACTGTCGGTGACCATGAAGAGCCCTTTTCCCACAATGGCCAGATCGGTCGATTTCTGGGTTTCTTGTATGGAACCCTGGTTCCATGAATCGCCCGTGCCCCAGGTCAATGCATTGGCAAAGTAATTTGCGAATGAACCGGTCCCGGTCTTAAATCCCACGGTATTCACGTTGGAGATGTTGGATCCCACCACCCCCAGCGCATTGGAATTGTCCAGCATCCCTTTGGTTCCCGCAGACATTGCGTATATCATCGTATTTCTCCTTCCCTGCAACTGACCCATTTAGAAAGAGGGTTCAGTGCTTCAAACTTCCTGTCTGGCCTCGGTTTTTTGGTTTGCGCCTATTTCGCATCAGGATTCAGAATTCCCGTAAATTTCAACGACATCTCCCATGGGGATGCGTTTTCCCCCTGCAATCAGATAGGTGGTTCCCTCTTCAAAGGTCACCCCGGTGACGACGGCTGTGCTGAAGGTGGAGGCTTCCACCGTATTCCCTTCCGTATCCACGGCAGCCACCTCAAAGGTGTAGTCACCATCCGGTACCGTATCCCCCTCCTGATCCTCCGCATCCCATGCCACGGACTGCTTCCCTTCACCCAAATCGCCAGCGTCAATGGTTGCAACCAACTGGCCCGATCCATCGTAGATGGAAACGGTGACATTTGCGGCATCTGACGGCAATTCAAAGGCGATCTCATCCGATACGCCGTTGGAGACACCGATCGTATCTCCGGATGTCTTGATGGTTTTGCCGATGAAGTCCACTGCCTGGGCATTGTTGATGGAAGCCTGGTAAAGCATCAGGTAATCCAGATTCTTATTCACGTTGGTGAGTTGCTCCAGTGAGCTGAACTGGGCCAATTGGGCCGTAAACTCCGTGCTTTCCGCCGGATTTAACGGGTCTTGGTGCTGGAGCTGGGTGACCAGCAGTTTCAGGAAGTCCTCCTTCCCGACGATGGAGGATTCCGAAGTGGTTGATGCCGTCGTACTCGCAGAAACTGCATTGGTCATTTCCGTGATTGCCATTTTTGTCTTATCCCTTTTTAATGAATACTCACCTTTTGATCCCTAATGGCATCATGCAAAAAGATCGACCGCATCCCGATGGTCCATCCTGCCGGGGATTGTCACAACCTGCTCGGGCTTTTCACGCTCCATCTGGTTTTGTTCCTTTTTGGGATTGGATCTGTCTTTTGCGCGATTTGAAGCAAAAAACGAATTCTGTCCCGCGCTGTTTCGATCCGAATCCTGCGACAACGAAACGTCGAATTTGGATATCTCCAAGCCCTGATTCTGGAAGTCGGCTTTCAGTTGATGGAGGTTCTGTTCTATCAATTCCTTTGCCGCCCCGGTCTCAGCCATGACTCGCACGGTGACCTGGTTATTCTCCGCTATGATGCGGATCTTTAATTGGCCCAATGATTCCGGATGAAGGGCCATCCTCGCTTCCTGACGGCCGTTTTTCAGAAGAAAGGATGCGGTCCTCACCAAGGTACCCAAATTCTCTTTCCCGGCGGGCGATTTCGGAACCTCTTTTTCGGTCTCAGTGACAGCGGGGCTGGCACCGTTACCAGGACCGGTTTTCAATTTTGATGCGGACGGCACCTCTTCTCCTTTTGCGATCTCCGGTTTTTCCAAAGTGCCCATGAGACCCTTTTTTTGGATGGGGCTTCGCTTCTCACCATCCCCCTGATCTTCCCGGCTCTTTGTGTCCGGTTTGGAAGCCGGTGCCTCCGCTTCCTGCACGTTCTGGAGACGACTCACATTCTCGCCGCCGGTGGAAGATGAATGCTTCGGATTCTGATGCACTGATTCAGGGATCTTGGCCCCCGCTTTGCTGCCATCCACGGCACGGTCAAAATCGGAGACTGCGCCGGCAATTCTGGCGCCGATAGACTTATCACCGGGCTCCTTCACACCGCTATTGGTGCTGAAGTGGTTATCACCGGTCGCCTTCCCATTTTCCATGGCGGCGTTCAATTCCTTTGGCCCTGTTTGAGCGTTGTCACTTTTTTGAACCGTGGCAGTGTTTTCCGCCCTTGTAGCGAAACCGGTTAACCGCTCATTTCCGGCAGTTCCGATTGCACCTTTGGATTTTTCCGCCGAAGTTTCAAAGCCACCTGTTTGGCCAATGAAAAGGCTCTGTTTCCCGCTCTTTTTTAGAATGCCGTCTTCATTCCGCATTTTCGGTTCCAGGGCGCTTTTTATGGACTTCTTGGGGAATCCGGTCTTTATGGTTTCAAGGCGTTCTGCGCGCTTCAGGGCGCCCTTTTCATTGGTGTGAGCCGCAAAAGCACCCTGCCGGGACATATTGATGATCGTGCCGTCGATTTTCTTCGTCCCCTTGTTCCCGTTGATGAAGGAAGCCTTTTCACCCTCAGCGGTTCTTTCACCATTGGCGATCGCAAATATGTCTCTTGTGGGCATATCTCTCGTGGACTGCCCTTCGACTTCCACTGCGGCGGGCTTCCCGCCGGGATCGGAAGACCGTGAAACCATCCCTTCCAATACCTTTAATTGTGGCGTTGCCACATGGGTTGCACGTTCCCTATTCTGCTTTACACCGAATGATCGGGAAGGGTTTTCCGCGGATGCCGACGGCGGAACTTCCCTTCCGCCTTCTTTTTCCGTCACTTGATTAAGGGAGGCAATGTCAACCACATTCTCAGGATTTCCCTTTGGCGCCGGTTCACCCAAAGATTCCTCGCTGGTGACGGTTTCAGTATTCTCTTCGCTGCCTAAAACCCCTCCCAAAAGCGCGCTCTCTACCGAATGCCCTGATTCCTCCCGGTCGAAAACCGTTTCATGGCTCGGCATTTCCGTCTCCACGGTTCGGGCCGTTTCTTCGGAGGTATCCGATTGGGAGAGCCTCTTTTCATGGTCCCCTTCAGGGCCTGTACCTTTCGATGGTTCGCACCCGTTTTTACATTTGGCATTTCCGCCCATTATTTCCTTTGAAACACCTTTTGGGCAGTCCCTGCTATTTCCCAAGTCGGCTGCCACGGCCAAAAGGGTCTTCGAAAATTTGCCCGGAACCTTTTCCGTCTCTTCGATTCCTTTTGCGCTTTTTGATAAGGGAGCGTTCGATTGTTGTAATAAGGGGATGTTCACCAGCATGGTTTTGGTTCCAAAAAAGTGTTTTCTCAAATGGACGGTATTGACTCGCCGACACTCTGGCCCAACTTAGTGCAACGCTTATGCCGAAACTGATTTTTGGGAAAACCATGCCCAGTGCCATTGGGTGTTCCGTTCGGCATGCCCCAGGCTAACATATTGTAATAACCTGCTTTTTATAATGGATCGCCTTCCGGAATATATCAAGGGAGTCGAAATTCCATATTTTTCCGTACCGATCATGGTGCCGGCAGGAGAGGCGAAAGGGGCAATTTTTTCCTCCCAGGGAGAACGCTTCTTCCTAGCTGGTTTCGTCCATTAAGGGGATGTTAAGAGGACTGAAGCACTTTCAGCTTTATGGCTTTGAGCTTCCGAGTCAACACTGGGTTGGGGGCATTTCCTACGTTTTGGCTCTTGGTGAGAGGATTTTACGGTTCGTCGGCGTCAAGAAGGGGCTATTTAGATGCCGGTTGCTGGGATTTCTGAAACCCTGCCAATGCAATTTCATCGACCCATTTCTGTTCTTTTCGTTGTTCGTTTCGCTCGTAAATCTTAAGGCGGTTTTTCTTCAGTTGATCAACCGTCTTTCGTTCTTTCATGGCCTGAATCAGCCTTTTTCGCTTTTTTTTAAGATTTTCCTCAATACCCGTGACTTTCTTTCGCTGGGCCGTTATCTGTATGGTTACCTGTCCGATGAAATCGCTATAGAGTGAAATATCCAGTGCCCTTATGCCTTGTGCCTGTTTCTCCTGCAATTCACGCAAACAACGGCTTTTGGTTTTTTCAAGCTCCAAAAGCTTCTTCTGCACCGAAAGAAGCCGCCTTTTCGTGGCGGCCATCTCCTTTTGCAGTTCCTCTTCGATGAGCTTCCGGTGTTTCAGAACCGGCTCCAAGCTGAAACGATACATGTGATAAATCTACGAATTAAACAGTTTTGAAAGGGACAGAATACAACTGTCAAGTCTCTCTTCCTCATCAATCCCCTGTCTCAAATAGGCATTGACTTTTTCGATCATTTTAACCGCATAATCGATTTTCGGATTGCTCCCCATGACATAGGCGCCGATATTGATCAAATCCTCGGCTTTTTTGTATGTGGCGAGAACTTGCTTGAGACGACCGGCGGATTTTTGATGTTCCGTTTGCGTGATGTCAATCATCACACGGCTGATGCTTTCCAGAATATCAATGGCAGGATAATGGTTCTGTTCGGCAAGCTCCCTTCTGAGAACAATGTGGCCATCCAAAATGGATCTCACCGCATCGGCGATCGGTTCGCTCATATCATCCCCCTCAACCAATACCGTATACAATCCGGTGATCGTGCCATGGCCCGAAGAGGTTCCCGCTCTTTCCAGGAGCTTTGGCAACAGGGTGAAAACCGACGGTGTGTACCCTTTTGTGGTAGGGGGCTCGCCCGCTGCCAGCCCTATCTCCCTTTGCGCCATGGCAAACCTTGTGAGAGAATCCATCATGAGCATCACGTGCTTTCCCTGATCCCGAAAGTATTCCGCAATTGCCGTGGCAACAAAAGCCCCCCGCATGCGAATCAGCGGAAGATGGTCGGATGTGGCCACCACCACAACGGACCGGGCCAGGCCTTCGGGGCCCAGATCTCTCTGGATAAAATCGTTCAGTTCCCGGCCCCTTTCACCGATCAAGGCGATGACGTTGACATCCGCGCTGGTTTTTTTGGCGATCATCCCCAGAAGAACGCTTTTGCCAACGCCGGAACCCGCAAATATGCCCATTCTCTGGCCGCAGCCCACGGTCAAAACGCCATTGACGGCTCGAATGCCCAAATCCAGAGGCTGCGAAATCCTTTTTCGCAGAAGCGGATTGATGGGATCTGAATAGATGGGATAAGGGTTTTGCCATGACACGGGCCCTTTGCCGTCGATGGGATTTCCAAGTCCGTCAATCACGCGACCCAGAAGTTGCTCCCCCACCGGGGCCTGAGCCCTCTGTTCCTTGGCCACGACACGGTTTCCCGGTGCAATCCCGCGTATCTCGCCCAAGGGGACCAGCAACATCCGATCATCTCTGAACCCGAATACTTCCGCCTTTACCTTTGGAAGGTTGCCTCTTGGATAGATGTTACAAATACTCCCCAATCGGGAAGCCGGTCCGTCCGCCTCCGTGACAAATCCCAGAACCTTGGTTACCCGCCCTGTTCTGGTAATGGGATTCGTATCAGCCAGCGTCTTATGATATGTTTTCAGATTTAACAAAATCTTTCTCGGAATGCTTCTTCCAGCGTTTCAAGCTGATGTTCGATGGTCGCATCCACGCAGCCGAAATCGGTTTCTATCACACAACTGCCGCTTGATAGGGCGCTATCTCCCTCAAGGGTTGCATCGAGAGCGTTTAGATCTGACGGTGATAATCCCTCTTCCTGAAGCACTTGAAGGTCCGACGGATTGATCCTGATTTTTAGAATTTCACTCCCGCCCGTCTCTTTTGCCGCTTTTTTCAAAACATCGACAATCGTCTGTTTATTGATGGAAACCTCGTGGCATACAATTTTTTGGGCGATGGCGATGGCCAGTTCCACGGAAGCCTTTTCAAAATGGGCGGAAAGGGAATCACGGTACCGCTGCAAATCTCCAACCGATGCATTTAATGCTTCAAGTGCCGGTTCGATTCTTTGCCGTTCCGAAAGACTTCCCGAATTTTCACCTTCCACAAACCCTTTTGAAAATGCCTCCTTGAGCGCGTTAGCGTGTTCTTGCTCAAGATCCACTTCACTTTCACCGGATTCGGGAGCTCCGCCGCTTCTTTGGAAGGATTGCTCAAACTCCCCTCCTTTGGAATCCTTGGCCGCTCCCGGACAAACAGGCAGGAAATCATCACCGTTCGCCTTCCGCAGGGCCTTTTCCAAAGATTCTTCATCTCCCAGTTGAGGAAACGGATGGTGCCCGCATCCGTCATCAAGGGGTTCCTGAGCCTTGAAAATTCTAGACAATGAGTTCTTCTCCTCGACGCCCCGCAATCACCAGTTCGCCCTGCTCTTCCATTTCCTGAATGGCCCGAGTAATGATACTCTGGGCATCTTCCACATCTTTCATTCTGACCGCACCAAGGACTTCGATCTCCTCTCTTAACATTTGACCGGCCCTCTCGCTCATATTTGAGAAGATTTTCTCTTTGACATCACTTGAGGCGGCCTTCAATGCTTTGGCCAGTTCCTGAGATTCCACCCTTCTCAACACTTTCTGCAGCCCCATGTTGTCCACAAGAACAATGTCATCGAAGGTGAACATCTTCTGCTTGATGGCAGCCGCCAACTCCGCATTGTTCTCATCAATTTTCTCCAGAATCACTTCCCCTGAAAACCCGTCCAGTTCATTCAGGATATTGGCCATCAGATCCACGCCGCCCTTCACGGTATTCATGGCATCATCACTCTCGTAAAGGGCTTCATCAAAGACTTTCGCCACCTCATCCACCATGGAAGATCCGATCTTGTCCAGCGTGGCGATTCGAAATCCCACTTCTCCTCTGGTTTCATCGGGCAGTTCCGCCAGGATTTCACTTGCAACTTCCGGATTAACATGTACCAGTATCATGGCAATGGTCTGGGGATGCTCATCCCGGATCAGTTCATAAAGATGATCCGGTTCCAATGACCTCAAAGCTGTCAAATCCGCGGGTTTCCTGGGCGGGCGTTTTGGCCTTGGCGGAGGCGGTGGTTCGGATTCCTCAGGTTCCTCCGGCTCCGGATTCTCGATCTGGAGAGGCTCACCCCCCCTTTGGCAGAGCTCCACAAACTCTTTGGCAACATTTTCCATCAGATCGGGAGAGACTTCTTCCATTTGGGAGAGAAGCTCCTGTAAGAGGCTTCTTTCCCCCTCTTCCAGCAGTGGCAACAGTTTCTGCTCAATCCTTTTCCCGCCCGAATGGACTAGAATCGCCGCCTTCAGGGAGCCCGGTAACCGCTTAGGATCCATAAACCTTTCTAAGCCTCTCTTTCATTCAGCCATCCTTTCAGAAGCAAGAGATTCTGCTCCTGGTTTTCGTCAATCAATGCCAATGCCTTGTCTCTGTATGGCAGGTTCCTGCCGTATTCGCTTTCCATTTCTTCAAGGGTCTTGGGCAGCTGCTTGAGCGTTTCGCCATCTTTGGCGGGACCGGCCGTCAGCCACCTGATCAGGGGTCTCACAACAAAGAGAAACAACAGGACAAAGAAGAGGCCCATTAGTGCGCTCTTGGTGGAAGGGGCGTATTTTTCCACATAGGCCATCCACCCTTTTTCATCCTGATCTTCTTGTGTTGCGACGGGACTGGAAGGTTCAAAGGGGATATTCACCACTTCCACTTCATCGCCCCTTGCGGCATCAAAATTGACGGCCCGCTTAACGATTCTTTCGAGTTTCTCCATCTCCTCGGCGGATCTGGGAACATAGACCATTTGCGTTCCGTCATCCCCGCCCTTTTTCCCGTTCGCCTTCTTTTCCGCCGGCTTTCGAATGCCATCAACGATGACCGCAACCGACAACCGTTTGATGGTGGCAAAGGGTTCCACAATATGTTTGGTCACCTTGCTGATCTCGTAATTGACCGTCCGCTCCTGTTTGTGAAACCGCTTATCAGACGCCTCTTGTCCTTCACCCGCCTTCTGGGATGCTTCGCCCGTCAAATCTCCCGCAGCCGTGTTGGAAAGTACACCGGGAACGCCCGAGGGTCCGGTGGCGGAGCCAGTAGACTCGTTAAAGAACTGCTCGCTGCGCACAGCGTTTTTATCCGGAAAAAACTTCTCTTCAGTCCTTTCTTGCCGCTTGAAATCGAGCTCACAAGCCACTTTCACCGTGGCTTTTCCCGGACCCAATGGCTTTTCCAGCATGGACTGAATTCGCTGCTCCATCCCCTTTTCGATTTTTTCCTGCAAAGCGAGTTGGTCCGAGTTGGGAGACCCATTCTGTGAATCCATTTCATTGCCGGCCAACATCTTTCCATAGTTGTCTACAATGGTGATGTTTTTCGGCTCAAGGCCTGAAACGCTGGAAGAAACAAGATGCACAATCGCCTGCACCTGGGGTTTCTTCAACCACCTTCCCGGACGAATCTTGACGATAATGGAAGCCGAGGCAGGTGTTTCATCTTCCAGAAACAACGACTTCGACGGCATGACGATGTGGACTCTCGTGCTTTCAACCTCGTCAAGCCCATTTATGGTCCGCGATAATTCACCCTGCAGCGCCCTCTGGTAATTGACGTTCTGCACAAATTCGGTCATCCCCAGTTTTGTGTTATCGAAAATCTCAAATCCAACCCCGCTCCCTCTTGGCAACCCCTTTGAAGCAAGATCGAGCCTGGTTTCGTGAATCTTTTCAATGGGAATCAATATGGCGTTTCCGTCTCCGGAAGTCTTGTAGGGAATCTTCTTCTCTTTCAGGGTGCTGATAATGGCGCCTCCGTCTTCCGGAGAAAGATTCGAATAGAGCAATTGATAATCGGGGCTTCTTGACCAAAAGGTCATGAAGATCAACCCCGCCAGGCTGGCAGCCACGAATCCTATCAACGTAACCCGCTTTGCAACAGAAATGGAGGAAAAAAGGCTTTTTGCTTGGGTGGGAAAATCGTTGATGGCCATGAGAATTCTCCGTTAAACGCCCATCCGCATTATTTCTTTGTAGGCATCAATCACTTTGTTTCGCGTTTGCATTAACAGCTGAAAAGAGACGCTGGCCTTTTCCATGGATATCATTGTCTGATGAATGTCCACATGTTTCCCCTCAGCCAGTTGCTGAATCTTGTGGTCCGCCTCGTTTTTCATCTGATTTACCTGATCAATGGCCCCAGAGAGGGTTTTGGCAAAGGAACCACCCGTCTCTTTGGGAGATGCGGTTTCTTTCACATTTTTTAAATCAGGGAATTCCAGGCGGTTGTTGACGGATATTCTTTCCATGTTACCTCCCGATTTCCAGGGCTTTCAAAGCCATATCTTTCGTCGCTTTGATGGCCGCCGCATTTGCCTCATAACTTCTGGAAGCGGAAATCATGTTGGCCATTTCCTCCATTAGGTTGATATTCGGCGTCTTCACGTAGCCGTTCTTATCAGCGTCCGGATGGTGAGGATTGTACTTTGCATGGGGTTCCCTGGGGTCCTCTATGATCTCATCGACTCGGACTTCCGACATGGAATTGCCCATGCGGTTTCGAAGGGTCTCCTTAAAGGATTGATTCAGCGGTTTTCCGGTGAATACCACGTCCTTTCTTCGATAAGGGCCTCCGCGGGGTGTTCGCGTGGTATTGATGTTTGCCAGATTGCTGCTGGTCACATTCATTCTGAGCCGCTGCGCGGAAAGCCCTGACGCACCAATACGGAGCGCATTAATAAAATTCATCTTTACTGACCTCCTTTGATGGCATCTTTAAGTCCTTGAAATTTCTTGGAAATAATCTGTGCCAGCACATCATACATTAAATTGTTTTCCGATAGCTTCGACATTTCCCGGTCGAGATCGACGGTATTGCCGTCCTTTCTCAATGTCATTTGTTTGGTGTTTTCCAGGGTCGGCCGTACCTCACCGGCAGCCCCGTTCCTGCCGTTAAGATGGTCTTGATGGGTCTTTTTGACATGGGTTCCGTGGGTCGCGCTTTTCGTCTTTTCCATTTCCTCTTCAATGACCACGTCAAAAGCCTTGTAATTTGGGGTATCCATATTGGCAATATTGCTCATCACCACATTATGTTTGGTACTGCGAAGATCCATGGCCCGTTCTATCGTATTGAAGGTCCCCTTGAAGACGCCTTGCGATTCCATTTATTCACCTCCCACCCGTTTCCATTGCGCCGGTTCTCACTTCTTGCATTCTTCTTTGTATTCTTTGAGTTTGTTGCGTAACGTTCTGATGCTGATCCCTAACATTTCAGCTGCATGAGTCCGGTTGTTGTCCAGTTTGTCCAATGTGGCAAAAATCAGTCTTCGTTCCATTTCTCTAACGGATAGACCGACACCGATGGTTTCCGCATGCGTTGTTTCCACCGCATTATCGGATAAGATCAGGTGATCCGGCAGAATGATTTCTCCTTCTGCCAGGAGCATGGCGCGATAAATGATGTTTTCCAGTTCTCTCACATTCCCCGGCCAATCGAGTCCCATCAAGGTTGAAAGGGCACTATCCGAAAGTGTCATGACTTTTTTGCCGCTTTCACCCAGGTACTTTCTCAAAAAGTGATCCACCAGTAACGGAATATCTTCCTTCCTCTCTCTCAGAGGCGGTATTTCAAGGGGAATCACATTGATTCTAAAAAAGAGATCTTCCCTGAATCTACCCTCCTGCACCGCCTGCTTAAGATCCACATTACTGATGGCAATAATCCTCACCTGAACCGGAATCGGCTTGCCGCCACCCACCCGATCCAGCACCCTCTCCTGAATGATTCGAAGCAGCTTTGCCTGGGTCTGAAAGGGCATCTCGCTGATTTCATCCAGAACGATGGTGCCATGATTTGCCAGTTCAAATTTTCCTTGTTTTCGAGTGACAGCCCCGGTAAAGGCGCCCTTTTCGTGGCCAAAAAGTTCGCTCTCGGCCAGGTTTTCAGGGAGTGACGCACAGTTCACCGCAACATAGGGATTCTGTTTTCGCTGGCTATGAAAATGGATGAACGATGCCAGAACTTCTTTTCCCGTGCCGCTCTCCCCCTGAATCAATATGGTGGCATTGCTGGGCGCCACCTTTTTGGCAATCCTCAAGACCTGCATCATCCTTGAACTCTGGGTAATGACTTGGCCCTTCCCTGAAGTTTTCCGGTCACTGACGCTCTTCCCTTGCCTGCCGTTTGAACCGCTTACGGCCCTTTTTACGGCCAGATTCAGGGTGTCGGGAGATATGGGTTTCAGGATATAGTCCGAGGCCCCGCATTGCATTGCCCTGACCGCATTTTCAATGCTTCCCTTTGATTCCGTTATAATGACCGGCGTTTTTGGGGCCAGTTGTCTTAAGTTCTCCAACACCGCAATCCCATCCATGTTGGGAGTATTGACATCTGAAATGACAAGCCCGAATTCCTTTTCACCGAGTCTTTCCAACGCCTCCGCACCGCTGGAAACCGCAACAACATCGTATCCGCCGGCACCTAGCAAATGAGAGAACCGCTCACGCATTTCAGGTTGACCGTCAACCAGTAATATGGGAATGGGTCCCACTCGGTTTTGGTTTTCTTGTGTGTTCATCATTTAAAAAATAAATTCAGATAGTTACAATATACCTTGAGGCGATGGGCCTGAATTGCCAAATGATTAAGCAAGAAACATGCCGCAAATCGAGCAAAGCGTTAACATGGATAAGTATCAGAAAATATGGAATTTATTTGACCGGAAGAGATGGGTCCGGGGAGGACGGCGTGTCAACTGATTTCCCCGGTGTCATGGATTTGACGTGATGGTAAAACGGGTCTTTGGTGGGAAATCAAACGGCCACAGGCTGCAGCTTGTATCGTTTGATCTTCTCCACAAGGGTGGTACGGTTGAGGCTTAGGAGTTTGGCGGCTTTGTTTTTGATCCAATTGGTCTGATTGAGCGATTCAAGAATCAGCCGCTTCTCAAATTCGGTAACGGCCGTGTTCAGGTTAATCCCTTCCTCTGAGATTTCCACCGAGGGGGCCGGAACAGCATTGTCACAATTTCCTTTGATGTTCTTGGGAAGGTCTTGGGGCTCGACAATCCCCTCTCCTTTCAAAACGACCAGCCTTTCGACGATGTTCCTCAGCTCTCTCACATTGCCCGGCCAGTCATATTGCTTCAGCAGATGCATGGCATCGGTCGAGAAACCATTAACTTCGGCTGCGCTCTTTTCGTTGAATTCCGTCAAGAAATGAGATGCGAGAAAGGGGATGTCTGATTTGCGCTCTTTCAAAGGGGGAACCTCCACCGGAATCACATTGAGCCGATAATAGAGATCCTCCCTGAAGGTGTTCTCTTCCACAAGTTGTTGCAGATTGCGGTGGGTCGCTGCCAGGATTCGCACATCGGCACACAGGGTTTTGACACCACCCACCTGCTCGAATTCCCTTTCCTCCAATACCCTCAGTATTTTCACCTGAAGGCTGGGTGACATGTCACCGATCTCATCCAGGAAAACGGTGCCCCCTTTGGCAAGTTCGAATTTGCCTGTTTTTGAATTTGTGGCACCGGTAAACGCGCCTCTTACATGGCCGAAGAGTTCACTTTCCAGAAGGTTTTCGGGAATCGCCCCGCAGTTGATCGTGATGAAAGGCTTGTCTCTGCGCTTTGAATTTCTATGGATCGCTCTGGCAATCAATCCTTTTCCGGACCCGCTCTCACCGTTAATAATAACCGTGCTGTCGCTTCTTGCCACTCTCCGCACCAGTTTGAAAATCTGGTGCATCTTCGGGTGTTCTCCAATGATCCCGTCGTGTTTCGCAAAACTCGGCTGGTCATGGCTTCCCAAACGGCCGATGACCTTGGAGTTACTCGTTTCATTGCAGGTTTCTCGAGCGGCTGAATTCGACAATTTTAATCCCTCCCGGCCACTGTCATTGATACATCAAGTCTTCTCTCTATCTTTGGCCAGTCAAAATGCAAATATCGTACCATCGAAAAAAAATCCAAGAAGAAATCAATTTATATCTTAAAATCAATCGGTTAAATAAGACACAGGAATTCATGCCAGAACAATGGGGCAATCAGCAACGAAAGACCCATTGCAGAATGCAAGTTTTTTAAAATCCCTTCGAGGGTCATCAAAGGGTGTTTGAAACACCGCCTTTTTCAGAAAAAAACCCAGATGAAAAGGGGTTAGGAAGGATTCTCGTAAAGGCCGCAAAAAAAGAAATGCAAACTGCAATGCCTCTTGCATTTTGCAATGGCTAAGGTTGAATCCCATATTTGGCCACCTTTCGATAAAGGGTGCTTGCATCAATTTCAAGGAGTTTTGCGGCCTGGGCCTTTTTTCCGTTGGTTTCTTTGAGGGCTTTCTTGATCAATGCAATTTCGTTTTCGCGAAGGGAAAGTGTCGAGATCTGATCATCGCGATGCAATCCCGGTTCATTTCGAATCTCCGCCGGAAGGTCCGACAATTCAATGGTGTCCCCCTGACCAAGGGCAAAACCTCTCTCAATGACATTTTCCAATTCCCGGACATTTCCGGGCCAATGATGATCCAAAAGGGCATACATGGCCTCGGGGGAAATTCGAATGGCCGTTCTTCGACGGTCGGTCTTTTCAAACTTTCGAATGAAGTAGTTTGCCAGCAGGGGAATATCTTCTTTCCGTTCTCTTAAGGACGGTATCTTTATGGAAATAACATTCAGCCGGTAAAAAAGATCCTTTCGCATGCGTCCTTCATCCAGAAGTTCCCTTATGTTTCGGTTCGTTGCGGCTATAATTCTTACATCCACATCCAGTTCTTGAGATGCGCCCACAGGTCGGATCCGTTTTTCTTGAATTGCTCTTAAAAGCTTCACCTGCAATGGTTGCGGCATTTCGGAAATCTCATCCAGAAATATGGTCCCGTGATTTGCGGATTCAAAGAGTCCTATCCTGTCTTTTATGGCGCCGGTAAACGCACCCTTCACATGTCCAAAGAGCTCACTTTCCAATATCCCCTCTACAATGGCACCACAATTCAATGAAACAAAGGATTTATCCTTTCGGCTGCTGTTTTTCTGAACAACTTTCGCAACCACCTCTTTGCCCGTACCGCTTTCACCCTGGATTAAGACCGTTGACTCGTTTTCGCTGATTCTGGCGATAATCTCGTAGATCTGTTGCATGCCCGGGCTCGCGCCGATCAGATCGTCATATCGGTAGCGCTCCTGCAGCCGGCTTTTAAGGAGGAAGTTCTCTCTCTTTATCTTTGTTTTTTCACAAATCTGCGCCACGAGGTGCCCGAGCCGATCCAGTTTGATGGGCTTTTGAATGTAATCGTAGCTTCCCAGTTTCAACGCCTCGACAGCCGTTTTTATGGTTCCGTAACCGGTCAATATAACCACCTCAAGATCCGGCTGATGTTCCTTTATTGCTTTTAAAAGATCCAACCCGGTAAACTTGGGCATCTTCAAATCCGTCAGGACAACGTCGAATTCTTTCTCTTTCACCAGTTCCAGAGCCGACAGTCCGTTGTCAACCGTGGTCACGGCATACCCTTGCAGGGCAAGGTATTCGTGGACGGCCAGTCGTATTTCCTCCTCATCATCAACAAAGAGCACCTCTGCAGCCAGGGCCGTTTCAAAATTTTTTTCCGTTGGTTCCGTTACATTCATCTCTATTTCAGCTTTTTGATCCGCTCAAGGCGGCTCACCACCTCTGTTATTCGAATGCCGTACTTCCCTTTCTCTACGACCACCTCTCCTCTTGCGATCAACTGATTGTTGGCATAGATCTCCAGTTTTTCATCTTCGATGTTGTCGAAAACGACTGACTTTCCAGGCAAAAGCTCTCGGACGTCCTGGAGTTTCATCCTGGTCTTGCCCAGTTCAACGGAGAGTTCCACCGGAATATCCAAAATGAAATCAATGTTCCTTGGCGTCTTCGGGTCCGCAATCCCCGTTTCCTTTCTTTCCGGAGTACTGGGCGTTTCATCCACATGGGAAATATCGGGAAACTCATATTCCTCTTGGGCTTCAGAGGTCCCATCCGGTTCGCTCACATCATCGGGCACCGGTTCCGGTGCTTTCGGCGTTTCTTCGACCAGGCGCTCCGCTTCCGCCGGGACACTGTCCGACACCTTGACACTTTCATCAATTTTCACACATACTTCCACGAAGAGCTGGTGTTCGTAGAACTGAAAGGAAAAACGCTCATATCGCGCCATGTTGAGAACTTCGATCTTAAAATCATTCCCCGCCGTAATGGACGGAAGGGAGATTTCGCAAAAGAGATTCGAATCAACGAAACCGCTCTTCAAATTCCCGGCAACAATATTGCTGATCTCGCCCATGGCATCCTTGACTTCCTCTTCGTCCTGGATTTCCTCCAGTGGCCGGTCAATCATTTTTCCCGTGATAATTCGAGCAAAGTTCTTCTCAGCGATAACACTGAGAACACCCACGACTTCTCCCGCGAAATTGACGGATCCAACAATACGATCGCCCTTATACTCCGTTTCATCCTCCGCTTCACAGGTTTCAAGCTTCATGGAGAGCATTAAATCGAAAAGCTCAACGAGCGTATCTCCGGCCGTGGAAATAATGTCCAGCCGTTTGAATTTGGAGATATCGACGGTCGTGAGCTTCTGCATGACTTCCGAAAGTGTTTCGTCCGGGGATTTTACACACACCTCCACCAGAATGTGGTGTTCACCCATGTTGTCGCACTGAAAGTCGAGACGCTCGTAGCGCGCCATATTCAGTATCTGGATGTCAAAATCGCTCCCCGATGTGATGGAGGGCGTTGAAATGACACACGGCAATCCGTGGTCATTAAAGGCCGATTTCAGGTTTCCGGCCATCATATTGGTGAATTCCAGGAGGAGATCTTTTACTTCGTCATCGCCTTCCAGTTCATCCACTTCCATCCCAAGCATCTCGGCCGTCATGATCTCGGAAAATGCAGAACTCACTTCAAACCTCAGCACTCCCACGATATCACCGGCAAACCCGATACTCCCGGAAATCCGGCTGGCATTGTCATCCATCGATTCGTCATCAGCCAATGCCACATCGAATGAGAGCATGGTATCAAAGATATCAATCACAGAAGCGGAAACTCGGCTCCTGATGTCAAAAACCTGGTGAAACTCTTCCATAAGATTTAAAATGAGCCAAAAAAGCCCATCACTATTGGTCAAAATTGAACGGCACGATAGCCCATCAGCTTTCCAGACACTCCTTGACAAGCGTCAACAATACGCTGATTTTGGTGGGTTTCGGTAGGACAAGATAACCATACCTGGCCACCTCTTCATCCAGCTCTTCTTTAAGTTGTTTTACCCCGAAAAAACCGCTGATATAAATGACCCTAATGCCCGGATCCGACTCTCTGATCTTCCTGACCAGTTCAAGGCCGCTCATCTTGGGCATCACGATATCCGTAAGAACCAGGTCCGGGTTAAACCTGCGATAGACTTCGTATCCTTCATCACCGTCAACCGCTACCCGGACATCATACCCTTCCAATTGGAAGACTTCCTTGAGGGTTGCCTGCAAACCGAATTCATCCTCAACCACAAGGATTCTTTTCTTTTCCGAACGCGATTCCTTTCCTTTTCTTTTAAGAATGTCCAGAAGCGTTCTATCATTTGTTCGATTGAGCAGCCGCTGCACTTCATTGAGTTTCTGCTGAAGGGCCTTCGCTTTCTCGGGATTCTGTTGATTCAAATCCGGATGGTATACCTTGCTCAAAAGGCGATACCCCGACCGGATATACGAAACGGCCGCCTCAACGCCCAATTCCGAAAGTATCTCTCTCGCCTTTTCCAACAAGCCCAGTTCATCAAGCTCTTTCTCCAGAGCCAAGCTTTCAGACATCCGTCGCCGTCCCCTTCCGTGAAAAAAACCGCCGATCTTTCTGAATTTCGGATTTTTGCCGTCCACGCGTCATGCCCTCTGCGGTTCATTGAGACTGCCGGCAGTCCTCTTTGGAGCATTCAAAACCGCTTTCGGAATTATATAATGAACCCGCGCATTGTCAAGCTTGGGATCATTAACGGGCCATTTCTTGCTTACACCACCAAATCTTAAAAACCCCTTCCACTTTTTTTCTCTTTGAGTGGAAGATCTTCATCAATTCCTCTCTTCCATTACATCCCATGGGTGCCGAGAGGTTTTTGGGCATGCTATTTGCAGATGTTTTGCATGAGTCTTTGCGGCGAAATGCCGATTTTAAACAATGTCGCGTTTCAATCAACGGATTGATTTTCAAAAATGGGAAGAAAGATGTTTTATCCAAAAAAAACCATCTGCTTTTGTCTTTTTTGCTGCCTGCTGTTTTTCGTGGACAGCATCTGGGCTTTATCATATGAGGAAAAACTGGCCATGCTCGGTTACAGCGAAGAGGAAATTGCCGGAATCATTTCCGGAAAGACCTGTTTCAGTGAGCTTCGAATGAATTATCAAATGGAAATGTTGGGTTTTGAAAAGAGTGTTCCGCCTCCCATAAAATCCGTACTTACGCTTTATCCAGACCGGCAAATCCCCAAACGAAATCGATGGGATAATCCTAAAACGACATCCTATTTCCATATTATCGAGGATGCCGCTAAAAAAAACAAACTGAAAAAAAGCCTGCTGATGGCAGTTATCAAAGTCGAATCCGATTTCAACGCCAATGCCTTATCCCCGAAAGGGGCCATTGGCCTGATGCAGATCATGCCGGGCACAGCCAGCGATCTCGGTTTGGAGGACCCTTTTGATCCGACTCAAAACATTCACGGAGGCGCCAGGTATCTATCCGATTGCATCAATAAGTTCACCGACTTAAGACTGGGTTTGGCAGCATACAATGCCGGCCCGAACCTTGTGGCAAGGCTAAAAAGGATCCCTTCCATCGAAGAAACGGAAAACTACGTGGAAAACGTTCTGAAATATATCAAAATTTATGACCGCTTGGATCTGCCGGATTGAGAAACCCCTTTTGTTCCCAAGGACCTTGTTTGGTGGGCATTTTGTGCAGTATTTTCTGGCCAACGGGAAAAAAATTCCCCCCTTGGAAAACCCTTCCACAACCTATAACCGATTGATAATAAAAGCAAAACATTGATTTTCGCTCCCTGGCACACAACCTGCATTAAACCATAGGAAAAAATCAGAATGGAGACGAAATCATGGTTCAAATATGCATGTTTCTTTTCGTAGCGGTCCTTTTCCTGTTTCTCACCGGCAGCGCCATGGGGGAAATATCAGACATCACAAACCTGAAAAGCGGGTTGCTGGTGCTGGGAGGGACGTTGATGTGTGCTTTTCTTGCCTACCCCCTTAGAACCTTTCGAGACCTGGTCCGAAGCCTTTTTGAACTTTTCAGACACGATGAAAACGAAGAGGAAGACGTGCTTAGACAGATCGAAACCATTGCACATATCAGATGGCTCTACGGCATTAGAGAAATGGAAGAAGAAGCAAAGAGAGCCCGTCATCCATTTATCATTAAAGGAATTTCGCTGGTAGCGGACGATTATGACCGTTTCGAAATCTACAATATCCTGGAAAAAGACCTGGAGCTTTTCTACGCCAGACGAAAATCTCAAATCAACATACTCGAAACCCTCGGCAAAATGGCCCCCGCCTTTGGGTTTATCGGAACAATCATAGGCCTTATCAGCGTACTCGGCAATATGGAGGACCCGGTACAAATTGGCAAAGGAATGTCCATCGCGCTTCTGACAACCCTTTACGGATCTTTGATTTCAAACTTCATCTTTCTACCCTTGGCCAGAAAGCTTTCGGAACATACCAAAGCCCAGGCCATGGAGTTCAGTATGATAATGGAAGGGATCATGGACATCTGTGACAAAAAGAACCCCAAGGCGATCGCTCACCGTCTCAAAGCGTTTTCGGAAAAACGGCTAAGAAAGCCCGGCAAAGGCGCCTCCCAAGTTGCTCCCTCACCCATGCAAAGACGGGCCTCAAATCCTTCATGATCGCAAGGTGGGATACGCCTAAGAAAAGGACGGACGCCTCATGGAAAAGACGGATAAGGAACTGGACAAGCGCCTCAGGTTTTCGGAACAAAAGAGAATGCGTCTTAAGGCCCTTTTGACCAGGGATGCACCTTCCGAAAATACCTTTCTCTGGAGCATCGTCGATCTAATGACGCTGTTGCTCATCTTCTTTATCTTTATATATTCACAGAATACGGACTCGTTTCTTAAAAGCCCCATTGAAAAGGTGCGTCTTTCGGTTAAAGCCCCCCCTTCCGGTGAACAAACCCTCTCCCCTAAACCCGTGCCGACGAAACAACATGTCCGGGAAGACTCGAGAAAAATCCTGAACGCTCTGGCAGCGGATCTCATTAAGGAAGACGGCAAGAGTGAAACCAACGCCCCCCCTAGAAAGAATATTCCTCTTGAGGAAGCGCCGGCCAATGAATCCATGGCTCAATTGAAAAATGAGGCAATGGCCGTCATTGATGAGAACGATAAGAAAACATTCTCCATTCGCTGGAATGAACGCAGGCTCGTATTCGTTTTGGGAGAACAGGTGACCTTTCCCGCGGGACAGGCAAAACTACTGCCCGAATCGCAGCCTCTGCTGGAAAAAATCTCGCAGGTAATCGCCTCCAAAAAGGATTTCAAGATACTGGTCTCCGGCCATACCGATGACACCCCCATTGACACCTATCTGTTTCCATCCAACTGGGAATTATCTGCTGCCAGGGCCATATCGGTGGCCAGATTTCTATGCCGGAACGGCGTAGACCCTCATCGCCTTTCCATTCAGGGCTACGCGGAGTTCTGCCCCATCCACCCAAACTCAACACCTGAGAACAGGCAGGCGAACCGAAGAGTTGAAATCACGCTGATCAAACAAGAACCCAGGGAATCCGAACACCGCTATGACCCGGAGCTCAAAATGTGAGATTCTCCTGGCAGCACTCCTCTCCATATAAATTCCTTCATGTTTAGAAAATTCATTTTTTTTCTAAAGTTTTCTCTTAAAGATGCCGATAGAGGAACTGAAGGATAATTTTGTTAACACTATCAGGAAGAGGAGGGTCACCATGCTGGAGACAACTGCGGCCAGTCTGCGCCTTAACGAGCAGCAGACGAGCCATTTCAATTCCCTGGGCGATCAGGCCCAAATGGTCAAGGAGAACGATCAGGCACGAGAGAATCGTTCTGTTGAAAACACTGAAGATGCAGCAAAATCAAAAATGAACCTGGATACTGAAACCACAACGGACACCCTTGTCGTGGACAACAAGGTCGTTGTGGAAAAGTACAACAGCGAGGGAGAACTGGTTAACGTGGTGCCGCCAGGCTATGTGCCCCTAAGCACTTCGATCTGACGTTCCGGATCAATGCACGACGCACGTTGGACTTGGTGACCGCTCATTTTTGAGGCGAAGCACGGGTGTTTTTTGCTTCCGGGCTTCGCCTCATCCCGAAAGTAACCCCAAGCGAATCCATACCGCCGATACACCCCAAACTGGAAAATCTTTCCCCGTTTTGCACCCTTCACCCATTTGGTGTATTTTTTGCATACTCATCTTTGCAGCATCGCTTTTCATTGGCACAAGAGGAACTGAATTCAACCGCCGCCCTTAAACAGAAGATCTGAACGTGGGTTTCAGATCTACTCAAAGGCGAACTTCAGTTTATTGTAACACATTGAAACAGATGAAATTCCTTGAACTGAAGATGAATTTCATTCGAACGGTAAAGGGGCACCTGATGCCACGGAGCGGCCGTATCCATCCTTCAAATCATATCAGGAGAAGAGGGCCCCTATTATCAGGGAATCGACAGAATTTTGACGTTCACAAACCGAGAGACAAATGGAGCGCATCTGTGGAGGTAAACTATGTCATATGTTGTTGAAAGAGGAGATACTATTTCCAAGGTTACGGATTTACTTAAAATTTCCTGGAAGGACCTCAAGCGGGCCAACCCTCATGCCGTCGGTCGTTCTTCGAAAACAGGGAACTGGTTTCTGAAACAGGGTGCCGTTATTGAGGGCAAAAGCACTTTTGCATCGGTCCTTAAACAAACGGAAAAACCCACTCCAAAGCCTTCTCCTGAAAAGACAACTGAAAATGATTCGGGAAAGTACCGGGAATACACCATTCGATCGGGAGACACACTCTGGGGGCTTGCAGTAAAGAAGTTCAAGGTCAATCTGGAAGACCTGATTGAAGCCAACGACATCGAAAACCCCAGGACCATTCAGCCGGGCCAGAAAATCCGGGTTCCGATTATCTCCCAACCGAAAGAACAGACAGTGGTTGCCAGTTGGTATGGCAAGCCGTACCACAACCGGCCCATGGCCAATGGGGTCATCTACAACATGCATGCCAATACGGTCGCCCACAGGGATCTTCCCTTTGGCACGGAGTTGGAACTGGAGAATCCCGAAACGGGGCAGAAAGCCGTGGCAGTGGTCACGGACAGGGGTCCGTTTATTGAGGGCCGTGATCTGGACATTTCTTATGGACTGGCCCAAAAGCTTTCTTTGGTGAAGAAAGGTGTTGCACCCCTCATAATGCGGATTACCCATTGAATTGAAAACAACCTTAGACATTAGAAGAAGGAGAGCGTAATGGCTGGCAGCGCCGATGAACAGGAAGATAAAGCAACAGCAGAAAAGAAATCAGGTGGCTCAAAGACACTTATCATCATTGTGATTGCCGCATTTCTCGTCTTTGTAATGGTCGCCGGAGCCGGCTTCTTCATCCTCTGGAAACGCTTACCTGTTCCCGAAGGAGCAAAAACAGAGGCACTCGAAAACGGGGCCGAGGGAGAAGAAAAGGCGCAATTGGAGATTGGGCCGGTTTACACACTGGAACCGTTTGTGGTGAACCTGGCGGATCCGTCGGGAAGCCGCTTTTTGCGAACGAAAATGACACTGGAATTCCAGAATGAAGAATTGCTTGAGAAAATGGACAAATTGCGATTTCCCGTAAGAGATAAGATTCTAACAATTCTCTCCTCGAGGAAGTATGAGGAGATTGCCAATGTCCAAGGCAAAAAGGAGTTGAGGACGGAAATCACCGCTACCGTGGACGGCCTTCTCGGAAAAGGGTCCATTAAGAATGTCTATTTCTCAGAATTTGTGGCGGAATAGCACCGGGCGAAATCCATGGACCATGAAGGCGGAAAGATCGCCGCGGTTCCTACTGACAGCGAACCGTCGGCGTTGAATGCGACACCCCTAAAAAAAGGGGAAGAACCGCCGGCTGCCGCCGGCGATTCGGCCGATGATGGCTCCCAAACTCATTCGTCCGCCGTGCATGAGGCTTTCGAAGGCCTTTCAGATGAGGATATCGAGACCATCGACATCAACGAAGACGCCGAAGAGGTGACTTTTGGTGACACCGAATTTGACTGGGAAGATGAGGAAATCCCCGGTTATGGAAAGCGAAAACGACTTAAACGATGGGTCATTGCCGTTGCCATCATTATCGCCGGCCTTTGCCTGCTTCTATTTGTGCTCTGGCTCTTTTTTCCAAAATACCCCTCACTGCCACTTTCCAACATGTTGAACATATTCGGGCAGCGGCAAGAAACGGAAAAGCCCGAAGAACCCTTCGCTTCGCCCGTCAAACAAGAAATCAAAATGGGCGCTTCTAATGAGAAGCCTGAGGTTCCTGGCGGCTCTGATCAGAATCAAGCAAAACAACAAGATCCTTCCATCAACGCTTCTGGTTCAGAAACCTCTTTTGAAACTGAATTTCGCCCCAAATTGGCGGAAATGTCTCGTTTCAGAAACGAATTGCTTGAAAAACAGCAAGAGATACGCGATCTTCAACAGATCTACAGAAAGCGAATCGCTGCAGTTACAAAAGAGATCCTAGAGGAAAAGAAACGGTCCAAGGTTAAAAATTTTTCAGAAGCCAAGAACATCAAGCACATTGAATACGGGCTTCGCACCATTCAACGGAGAAAGATCTACATCAGCAATCTGAGCATTCCTCTTGGCCAACTCCAGTTCGCCAGTGAGGAGCTCTTGTATCTTGAGCGCCTCTCACATATCCAGATGAAAATGCGGCCAGTGGTCAAAGGGGTCGATGTGGAAGAACTGAAAGCAAAGATTGACAGGGCCCTGCAGAAACACCGGGATGGGCTGGACCGTTTAACCGTCCAGACGGACAATTTGCCGGCCCTTGATTTGAAAGCGACCTGGAATGAGGTACTGCGTGAACGGAAAAAGGAAGCCCGGTCCCCAAAAGGGAACCATGACAAAAAGCTTCCCCAGGAGGAGGTAAAAACCAACAGCCTCATCTTGGAGGAGATTCTTAAAGGGAAATTTTCCCGAAAAGGGGAATTGACGTGGCTCTCCCCCGAGGGCGCTGACGCACTCAGCAAATTGAAAGGCGAAACGCTTTTCCTCAACCGGCTAACGGATCTTCACCCTTCAACTGCTGAAAAACTGGCCCGGTGGCAAGGAAATTGGCTTTGCTTAAACGGAATCAAGGAAATTTCACCTGAGACTGCCGAAGTTTTGGCGCAATGGCCCGGTAAAAGGCTCTCCCTGAACGGCCTTAGGTTCATTTCCGACAGAGCAGCCCGGGAACTCTCCAAATGGCAGGGAATGGAGTTGGAGATGGTAGGCCTTACGGATGCCTCCCTAACGGCCGTCAACCATTTGAAAAATTGGGAGCATTCTGGAAAGAAGATCTATTTTTCCAAGGAATTCAATAAATAAACCAGGCAATACCCATGAAGATCTCCGTGTTTCAAAATCTCTTTTTCATTTCTCATTCGAAATCTCATAAATGGGCGAGGACCATTTTTCTGTGCCTGAGCTGTCTTGTCTATCCATTGTCGGCCGTTGCGGAGAACGCTGAACCGTTTCCCCAAAAGATGGAGGAACTGCTCGGTCTACGGGAGGAGGCTACAAGAAAACTGATTCTGGCCTCTGAAATCCTCGACTATCTGAACCGTGGCATGGAAGAATTGAAGCAGGAAATCCGCAGGATCCAAATAGAGAAAAAGATCATCTCCTATACCAAAGCTGTTCAATCCGCCCGCATACGGTATAACCTTTTGCTGTTAGGCCAGCTTAACGCCTATTGCTCACGCCTTAATGGAAGAATCGAAGAATTGAAGGCCGCCTGTGCAAGACTCGATTTTCTTTATCAGCGGCTGGCGGATGATCTCAAGATGGTCGAAACCGTGGATCAATTTGAAACGGCGGGGCAGCTAAAACAAGTGGATGATATCATTCAAAGAGATGCCTGGCTGAATCAGCCCCATTTGTTTGAAGCGGACGGGTTGATTATACCAAAACCACAGGAAATCTGGCGAGAGTTCATCGCCAAGAAGTAAGGCGGCAATATGAAAGAACTCAAAAAAGCGGTTGCTATTAAATACGACAAGAAGGTGGACGAAGCTCCCGCCGTCGTTGCCAAGGGAAGAGGGGCTATTGCCGATCAGATCGTCTCCGTCGCCAGAAAAAGCGGTGTGACAATCTATCCGGATAAAGATCTGGTTGAAACACTGGCGGTACTCGATCTCGACACTGAAATCCCCGATGAGTTGTACCGGGCCGTCGCCGAAGTTCTCGTATTCATCTACGATATCAATCATAGGTTTCCACTCGACCCGTTAAATCAATCCGATGTCACCGAAACCGCACAAGAGACAGATGGACATCATCAAGAGCTATAGAACCCTTGAATTGGAAAGCGGCGCCTCCCTCTCCGACGTCAGGAAAGCTTATAAAGATATGGTCAGAGTTTGGCATCCAGACCGTTTCGCAGGCAATTCGAGGCTTCGTGCCAAAGCCAACGAAAAACTGAAAGAGATCAACATCGCCTATGGTGAAATCAAAAGATACTTGGAGAAGGATCACAAACCCCATACCGACGCAAGCGGTGAGATTGGCGCTTTCTCTCGGCACGGTCTCAAAAAAAGGACCGGCCTTTTCATCAGACAACTCCTTGAAATCCCGTTTTCCGTTCTTGGGGCCCTCTTGAAAAACGGGCGTCTAAAACCCTTTTACAGTGAATTGATGTTTTCAAATTACACCCTAAAAAAGAAACCCGTGGGCCCGAGGAATAGACAGAACATGAACCAGTACGGGTCTTCCGGTGCCGGAAATCACGGAAACGTGAAACGAAAACGTTTTTCTGAAATCATGGACGAGGTGGCGCAATCGAGAAAACAGAGGGCGAAGAATGGGAAGGCAAGCAGCAAAAACAAACCGTGCTAAACACAAGATATTGATTTACTCTTGACACAAGCACAATATAGCACATAGAATGCCGGAAAGGGAAATTTGGAGGTTAAGACTTGAACATCTTATCAATGCCTGAAGTGTCCGAAGCCTGCAGAGTTCTTTTCGGCCCGGAAGTCGAAATCTCCGTCGACTTCCTGAAATATCTTCAGCCAGACGGCCTTCGATCCGCATTCCGAAGGAAAGCGCTGGAAACACACCCGGATCTTTCAAATGCTTTTCAAAAAGAGAAGCGGCATATGAATGATCTCTTTATAGAGGTCACCTCAGCATATCATAAACTGCGCCCTCTGGTTGGTGGCAAGGCCCCGTTTCTTATCCAAAACGACGCAACTGAATCGGCCCCCCATCATAAGAAAAGGGCTCAGAAAAAACATGACTTCTCACGGCCAATAAACACGAAAAGTATTCCCAAGCGAAAGTTGCTGATTGGCCAATTCCTCTATTATTCCGGCCTCATTTCATGGCAATCCTTAATCGATGCCATCGTCTGGCAGAGAAAGCATCGTCCGCGCATCGGTGAAATTGCTCTTAAGTGGAATATGCTCAGCGACAGGGATGTCCAAGAGATCCTTCAATGGAAGGGAATGAAGGAAAAATTCGGTGAGCGCGCCCTCCTCATGGGCTACTTGAACCGTTTCCAACTGATGGCCCTTTTGGGTAAACAGCGGAACCTCAAATATCCCATCGGAGAGTACTTTGTGCGACAAAACATCCTTCATTCCGAACTTGTCGAAATCATGGTGCAAAAGCATCGACTTCACAACAAAAGGATGGCAACGGGAAAAATGCGCCGCTGATTTCCACTGGATTGGTTTGGCATTCTTTTTGACCGTTCTCTAAATCATGCACCCCATGGAAATTGAAGGGCTCATTTGTCTCCCACAAGGCTTTTGGCAAACTCGATGAACACCCTCTCGTCCATTTTGTTATTCAATACATCTTTTTTGATGATCTTCAGGGCTTGCAAGGGCGGTACCGGCGCCTTATAAGGTCGCCAGTTGGTAAGCGCCTCATAGACGTCCGCAATGGCCAAAGCCTTTGCCTCCGGCACGATCTTTCTTGATCTAAGCTGATTGGGATACCCGGAGCCGTCGGATCTCTCGTGATGCTGAAGTGCTGAAACCTGAATTCTCGTATTCAATTTGCTCTGCCGCAGAATCTTCCAACCGTAAAGAGAGTGGTTCTTGACTTCTTCATACTCTTCTTCGGTCAACTTACGGGGTGCCGTCAGGATATTGTTGGGCAATTTGACTTTTCCCACGTCGTGCAACAATCCCATAAGGCCGAAAATCTTCAAATCGTAATAAGAAAATCCGCATTCACGGGCATAACTCAAGCAGTACAGCATCACATTAACGGAGTGTACCGATGTGGAAAAATCCTTTGTGGTCACCTCGATCAGGCGTTTTACCACATTTGAATCCGCCAGATACTCCTCTAAAACCAAATCAATGGTTTCTTTCATTTCGTCAAAGACTTCCGGTTCGGGGCTTGCGGCAGAGATATCCAGCACCCGCGACAAAAGCCTCTTAGATTCACGGGGATTCCTTTTTAAAAAATATTTGAGCTTCTTATTATACCGTTTCTGTTTTGAAGTGATGTAGTGGGTTTTATCGGATATGGAAACATAGAGTGTTTCCGGCAAGGTCTCGTTCAGGATACGGATTGTGTCAATGGATCTGCCCTTTGGCTTGTAAAGGACAAAATTATAGGATCTCGGATCAAATACATAAACGTCATAAGCTTCATAAGACTGGATCTCCCCTGATATATCCACCATGTTCTTTCGTTTTAGCTCTTTTAGCGGATTTCTCATTTGGCTTATGAAAAAACCCTTTCTTTTGGGCCAATGCAAAGGGCAAAGATGGGTGCCAGAACTGAAAGGCCCCCATCGAAACCCCAATGATCAATTTTACAGCATGGATAACGAAAAAATATACTCATTTAAGTTCGGCCAAAGCTTTTTCAACGACCTCAAGATGCTGTTTCACTTTTTCTATCTTGGATGCATTGGGATAACTGAGGATCAGATCCGTCAAAATGTCCCTGGAAATACTCAATGCCTCCCGCTTCTCCGTTGGGTCATCGGTTTTCTTTGATTTCAAGAAGAATTTGGCCGCACGATTCCGTTCCCGGTCTATCAATCCATTGACAGCGTTCTCTTTTAAGCGCGCAAGATGTTCTCCATTATCATCCGGAGAGTCTTCTGCGGCATGGAGACGGTTGATCGCCTCTTCATATTTTTCCTGCTCCAGCAGGTTTTTTGCTTCTTCCCGGACCTTTCCTTCATCCGGCTGGTTGACCTTTTCGGGAGTTTTTGAGGCTTCCTCTTTTTCCCTGTTGATATACTGCCGGGTCCTATGAATGATTTCCCTTTCAGGACCCGCCGTGGCCTTTTCTTGCGCCATGGACAAAAGACGAATCGCTTCTTCATATCTACGAGCCTGAACCAACGCATCAGCTTCTTGAAGAAGCGAATTCAAATCAATACTCCCTCTATTCGGGAACCCCTCCTCATCTCCTGAAACACCCTGCCGTAACGGTTTGGCAATTGCCTTTTCCGCTTCCGTTGGCATCTGAACGGTCGACTCACCCTTAAAAGCAGTCTCTTTCGGTCTGCTTACCGCTTTCTTTTCGGGTGGCTGATGGAATTCTCCGATGTATATGACATCTTCCAGTAGATCAACCCTCCTGGCCCCCTGTTCTCCAAAGTGGATCTCTTCAATGTACCGTAAAGAGCTGAAGAGCTGCTGAATCAGTTTTTCCCGATCTTCCAAAGATAAAGCCTTTGGGGCAGCAATCAACACTGCTCGATAAGCTTTGAGGACTTTTGATGCAGCTTCTCGATCCTCCGGTGATATGCCGTCTTTTTTTAAATAACTTTCAAGGAGTTGAATCCGTTGAATCAGAATCGGTTTGGGGGCGAGTGCCACCTTGAGAGGCTCACGGGATGGCCAGGCCATCGTTTGAGGCGAAACGGGTTTTTGGGGTGAAGCACAGGATGTGGCCATAGAGCAAAGCAGCAACACCACCCAAAAAGATGCTTTTCTCAATAAAGAACCGATTCCAAAGGTGAATTTTTTGCCCTCTTTTTCCATATGCGTATGTTCGCTTTTTCAGGATCTTTAATAAAGCGGTAATGGCAACATAAAACCATGTCAGAGCATTGACCGGGTGGTCTTGTCCTGGAGGAGTTCATAATCATATCCAGCAATTACGGAACTGTCTTCGGTGCGAACAATGCGTGAAGAAATGAAAATGAAGTGCCTTGAAACCGCATAGGTCCCCACCAGAACCGCCTGTGCGCCCTGGTTGGAACTGAGATTCAGCAGATCACGGGACAAGAGGAATTCACCCTTTCCTTTTTGGACAAAAATAGATCCCTGGCGCAGCTTTGTCTCAATGATCTTGAAACCCTGTTGGGCCAAGCGACTTGCCACCTGTTCCGATATGATTCGACCCAGGGTTGAAGACTGATCCAAATCGTCAATATTGACGAAGCTTGCAACCAAGATTGGCCTGTCAAACCCGAAATCCCTGAAACGTAAACCCTCTCCGAGATTTTCGGCAGCAACGTAACTGGACTCAAGAATGCTGGAATAGGGCTGTGGGTTTGACAGTACCATTGCGTTTTCTCCCCTTGCATTCTTATTCTGATTTTGGACACAGGCCGTCACGCTTACAATCAGAAAGGGAATCCAAAAAAAGATGCTGAGACGCTTACCCCCAAAAAACGATCCGCGGAAATAATATGGGTATTTCGGGTTAAGATTTTGATTTTTTTGATTATCGTCTCTTTTCATGACACTCATCCTCTAATGAACCGAATCCCCATTGCCAGCCTCTTTTTGAGACCGGATGGCCGGTCATGCCATCGAATCAGGTGCTTATTGACCGGTTTCTCCGGGCGATTCCGTTATCATATTGCAAAATTTCCGGGCGTTTCGTTGCATTAATACCTCGGTGGTGGGTGCCGGCGCACCCCTTCCCCGGGCCAAAATGTAATCATTGAAAAGGGCGGGCTTGACAACCTCGGTGGCTCTCGCATACCAAAGGGTTGACGGCCTGCCCCCCCTGATTCTGATAATTCGTATTTCTTCCGTAACTTCGGAGGGTTCCAGATCGCTGCCGGGAAAAGCGTAAATCAGATCTCCCACGATCAGCAGGTCGTACCCTTTGTTTCGAGCGGCATCAATCAAATTGCTCATGGTCATATTCAGGATATCCGGTTGCAGGATAACCGCTCTGAAAATCCCTGCCTGTTCCAATTCCTGGCAAAGAAAACGGGCGGCTCTTTTTCCCTGACCCGGCGCATTGACCGGTTCTCCGAATGAAAAGACGGCGACTTTTGCCCCATAATAGATGTTTTTCTCGGGGGCTAAAAAGACGTTTTCTGGAAGTCCCACCGACGGTAGTGACAAAGATCTTTGATAGGAACAGGACAATATGAAAAACAGGCTTATCATTGCTAAAATCAGTGCCAACGGTTGTTTAATGCTCATAAAATCATTCCCCAATCAATACGGCTCACATCCTTTTTCGGTCATGTTGACAGTCCATACAGTTCACGTTCTTCACGTCCCAGGCGTCATAAATTTGACTGAATTCCCTTTCTGAGCCGCCGCTTAGAAGCTTCTTCAAGATATATGCCAAAAAGGGAGTGATGAACCTTTGAGCACTATGATCCGGATCGAGTGCAGGCCCCCGGATGTAGGGAAAGAACGGCTCTCTTTAGGATGTTTTTTCTCGAAATGCCATAGAATTCTTACCCCCCCCAATACCACAAGGGTGATATGGCTTGAGATTTGCATATTACTCCTCCATTAGCAAAATAGAGAAGCCGCCGTTGCAATGATTTTATTTAAAGCATCTTGCCAATCGTTTTCTAAGGTTGGATAAGCTATTTTTATTATATATGGTGTAAGATTAATTAAATCGGGAACTATTAAAAAAGGGAGGCAGGATCAACAATGGAAAATTTACAGACATCTGAAGGGCAGGTAGCCAAATCCTTGACGGAGAGAGAAGGGAAGTATCTTACCTTTACGTTGGCGGAGGAAGAGTATGGCATTGGAATTTTAAAGATCAAGGAAATCATCGGCATGATGCCCATTACTTCCGTCCCGAAAACGCCTGAATTTGTCAAGGGCGTCATCAACCTGCGCGGAAAGGTAATCCCGGTTATCGATTTGAGGTTGCGCTTTGGAATGGAGGAACTCGATTATACGGAAAGAACCTGCATCATCGTGGTGGAGATCGAAGGCCAAACCGGAATCATACTTATCGGGATTGTTGTGGACGCCGTGTCCGAAGTATTAAACATAAAAGGCGAAGACATGGAGAATACACCTACTTTCGGCGGGAATCTGGACACACAGTATATTCTGGGCATGGCCAAGATGGAGGGTGGTGTCAAGATCCTGCTGGATATCGATCGGGTTCTGAACACGGAGGAGTTGTCTTCCCTTGAAAGCGCGGTGTAATGTCATGGCCAACCCTACCAAAAAACTTAAAATTCTCTTGGTTGAAGATGCCGCCGTCATGCGGAAGATCGAACTTAAAGCGCTTCAAAGTATTGGATTCGATGATGTTCTGGAAGCCGGGGACGGCGATGAGGCAATTTCGAAACTGGAAATGACAGACGGCATTGACCTGGTCATCAGCGACTGGAACATGCCCGTCCGAAACGGCTATGAACTGCTCAAATGGGTTCGTTCCCATGACAGGTTCAAGAAACTTCCCTTCATCATGGCCACGGGCGAAGGGGACATGAAGCAGGAAAAAAAGGCCGTCGATGCCGGTGTCAACGCATTTATCGCGAAACCTTTCAACGCTGATGAACTGGAAAAAAAGATTGAATCGGTATTCGACATAAGCGGCGAAGAAAAACCAGTCCAAAGAAAAGCGCCCAAGTTAAGCAAAACGGGGAAAGTGGGCATACGGGTGGCACATATTCAGATAACCGACCATCTGGTTCTAGGGGCGTTAAAGCATATGATCAATAATGGTCAATTGTCGCCCCGCCACTTCGAACTGGAGACGGTTTGCATGCCCGGTTGGAACCCTGTCCAGGATGCCCTTGGAAAGGGGACTGTCGATGCGGCCTGTGTTCTTGCGCCTATCGCCATGGACCTTTTCAACTTTGGCGTTCCCATCAAGCTGGCATTACTGGCGCACAAGGCCGGGAGCATATGCGTTCGAAATACACAGGGCAATTACGAAAAACCGTTTCAGGACTTTTTCAGGAATAAGACGTTCTTGATTCCGCACAAGATGTCCGTCCATCATATGCTGGCGCATATGTTCTTCAGCAAAATCGGCATTAAGCCGGGTATGACCGGAGGGAACAACGAAATTGATGTCAATTTTGAAATTGTGGCACCCATCAAAATGCCCGAATTCCTTCGCAGCAACCCAAACGCATGCGGCTTTATGGTCGCTGAACCGCTGGGCACCAAGGCGATCGCATCGGGTATTGCGTCACTGCAGTTTCTTTCGGGCCAAATGTGGGAAAATCACCCCTGCTGCGTTTTGGCCATACGTGACGATTTCTCGGGACCTTATACGGACGCGGTTTATGAATTCACCCATATGATGGTGCAGGCGGGTGATTTCATCGAAAAACACCCGGAACAGGCGGCCGAAATCGCTGTCGGTTTCCTGGATCCCAACAGGATTCTGGGATTAAAGGTCCCGGTTATCAAGAACGTATTAAAAGAGGATCAGGGGATTAAGACCGGTGACCTCTTCCCGTCCCTGGAAGCCCTTGACACCATGCAGCGGTATATGTTTGAGGAGATGGGTATCGGCGCGTTGATCGACCTTGAAACGTTCGTTGATCTGCGATTCGCGGAAGCTGCTTTCAAAGACAGAACAAAGAATCAGTTTCCGTCGATTCTTCACGGATCCTCCGGAGAAGTGCTTTCCTTGCTGCAACGTACCGCGGAAAGCAGCCAGAAAACCGAAAAAACAATGTTGAGCCTTGAGGGGAAATATCTCCTTTTCTCCCTTGATAACCAGGAATTCGGCATCGATATCTCAAGAGTCAGGGAAATCGTCGGCATGCTGCCGATTCGAAGCCTCCCCCAATCATCATCCGAAGTAAAAGGGGTGATCCAGCTCAGGGATACGGTAATTCCGGTTATCGATCTCAGGATAAAACTCGGAATGGAGACCAGAGAATATGGCGATCGTACCTGCATTATTGTTCTGGATCATTCCGTGGAAAATGAATTTACCGAGGTGGGTATCATCGTCGATTCAGTGCGGGAAGTATCGGAAATCAAAACCCAGGAGATTGAAGATTCACCATCATTCGGCATGAACATCGACACGAGCTATATCCTGGCCATGACAAAAACCAAAGGGAACGTCCAAATTCTGTTGGACATGAAAAGGCTGCTTTAAGGTTCATTCTCACAGGCTTTTGCATGCAGCTATAGCTATACTGCTTCCCCCTTGAGTTTCCTTTCGTTCAGCATGCCGATTGTGACACTCAAGGTTTCTCCGCTGCCGGCCGCCAGACGAAACCAATTGCCTATTTCCGGCTTGAGGGATTCCTCTCCCACGCCTTTCCTTTTTCGACCTGAAACCACATTGTCCATATTACCTGAGTTGATATAGGTCCAACGGTTTTTCTGCCTTGAGACAATCCCCGTGTGGCCTCGGCTCGGGGTTGAAAAGGACAGGATCTGTCCCTCCCGGAGCAACGGTTCTATTTCTTTGTACAGGGCTCTGGCCTCTTTGCCGGAGCGACTGATCTTAGGAATGGACTTTGAGTACACCAACGCGCCGGAGGTCTTGATCAGACCTTCTCCGGAAAGATAATGGTTTTCCGGTAACCCCATGGAAAGTGCCCTTTTGATGAGACGGCTTCCGAGTCCGTCAGGTCCCCGGTATTGAATTCCCATCTCTTCCAATCCATGCACCAGAAGTTCGAAACAGTTGATCTTATGGTAAGATGTCCCAATGTACGGTTTCACCACGGTGGCCAGTTTCTGAGAGAAGGCGTTCGGCTCCGTCGTTGGCACCTCTTTGGCTTTCAGACTGGGCGGTCTTTCGGGTGGCCTGTCCTGATCCACCGACATTGATTCACCCCATGTGATTTCCCCGGTGGCACTGTTCAGGTAGACCGGGGTGTTCGTTGGAATGTTTCGGAATTCCTTTGATCGATTGAGATCATTTGAAAGGATGCGCCAACAGTCTTTTCCATAGGCGGGATGCCGGACAAGCAGATGGGATACCGTGGGCTTTTTCCCAGAGAGTTTCCCCAGAAAGACCTGATGTTCCTTTTCTGGTTTCTTCTCATCCGCTTTGTGGCTGTTGTCCGGGGCCCGCAAATCGGTTGTTGATTTACGCTTCCAGGTGATTTCATGATTTGCGGGATTCAAATAGACTGAAGCGCCTTTCCCGATTTCTTTAAAAGCTTTGTTTCGATTCGCCGGAGAATGAATGATCTTCCAACAGTCCTCTCCATGAACCGGGTGTTTGATCAGGAGATTGGAAACAGAAGGATTCCTGTCTGACAGGGTACCGATCCGCACCAGAGGCGAATGGACATTCGTACCCTTCTCTTGTGACGCTCCCTTTGAAATGGTACCGGCCCCGCGGATCACCCCGGTCTGAACGGTTCTTGCCAGAATCCTCGAGAACCGATCGGCTCGAGCGTACAAATTGGGTTTTGCCGTAACGCCATATCTGGCTGTTTCTGCCGCTTTTTCAGTTGAAACGGAATACATGGTATTTCATCCAAAAACTTAGAGGGTCCTTTTCTCAGCACTCGAGCTAACACATGCAAATATCGGGCCATTTTTCCCGCCAGACATCTGCATCTGTCCGGGAGAGTCCATCAATAAGGTCACCCCCTTTTGGCCCATAATCACTACCACCATCGAAGCAATTCCCGTTGACACGACAGACAAAATATACCATAATTATATCTGGTTGCGGTTATTTTCGGTTTTTTTCGCACATTTTTATCGTTTTTTTGGCGTCCACGGAAAGGGGAATTTCAGCTTTCAATGGCAGACACCGAAATCATTCAAGAAGATGCGGCTAAAATTCAACTGTTGGAGGAGGTTAAGGACAACCGGCTCCCGGTTCAAGTAACGCTTGTCAACGGGAAATACAATGGTATTACCCATATAAACGGAATTCGTCATAAACGGAATACGACGCACTTTCGAACCGAGAACATGCCGTCTTTTGCCGCGGCCATCAAAGACAGCAAGAACTGGCAAAGCCAGTTCGAGTTCTACGGAAAAGACAGTATTCAGTATATCTTTCGAACAGCCGGCCTGAAGATCGGCAGGGACGGTATTTGGTACAGACTTCCGGAGATCATCGAACGAATGCAGCGGCGGAAGTTCTTTAGATTGGAACTCCCCCTCCAGATGAATCTCTTTTTGACTTTGGGATCGGGCAAATACAGGATGACGGCCATCGATATCAGTATCGGAGGCATTTTTGTGGAACTTATGAGCGCAGAGGAGCCGGTAGACACGGACCCGCCGTGGCGTGTTGGAGAGCAACTGGAAGATCTGCTGCTGGAAACCGATTCTGTCCCAGAATCAAACCGCATCCAGGTTCAGGAAGGGTGTCTCAGAAGGGTGGAGACTGATTCCTCAAACAAGAAATACAAGTACGCATTTGAATTCACCAAAATGGCCAAATCGGAAGAGACGGCCCTGGTCAATCTGGTTTATGAACTGCAGAGAAAGATTTTAAAAGAGAGAATTAAGATAAATGCTTGAAGGCTCAGGCCCACCAACGCCCTTCAAACTTCCCTCAAGGGTTGAGTTCCGCCGGTCTCCGTCAAATTCCTGACACAATATAACAACACTTTAAACCTGCTTCCCAAAGGATGTTCAAAGGCCCCCGCCGGAGCAATGCGGGTCGATACGCCATTAATGATCGCAACGGGCGACCCCCCGGCTGATCCGGAACATTCAGGCTTTTAAGTCGATCAAACGCCTGTCATCCGTCAGCAGATACTCCAAATCAAAGTCTTTTACTTTTCGCTCCGAAACAACCGCGTCCATCAGAACACGACCGAAATGTTTTGCCAGCGATTCTTTGACCGAATCCGCATTCCCTCGAATTGCCTTTTCGACACCATGGTCATCCAAATAAAAAGTGATTTTCAGTTCTTTGTTCAGCAGGAAAAAATCGGTCCTGACTTCGCCAATGTTCTGCATTTGAAGAAAGAGGGACATTCTGAACCCTTGTTTCTTTCCTTCCTTCCCTTTTCTTGCGTAATAAATTTTGAGTTTCCCAGTTCCAGATTCCTCCGGAAGAGGAAGCGCCAAAACAAAGACCTGGCCTGTCTCTGATTTTCCCCCTTCTTTGGGAGAATTCCCGGCCAAAGGCCCGCGTTCAATCTCGGCTCGTAAATGAGACAGGCGTTTGCCCATGTCCATCAGAACTTTTGTATCCAGCCATTGGACCGTCGGTGCCCGATGCATGCAGAATCTCTCAAGCCGCTTCACGTGTTTTAAAACGTCGCCATTCAGAATGTGACGGACCGTCGAATCATCCATCACCGGTTTTGCACCATTCTCCCTTGGAATTGCTGTTTCAAAGGCACCAAGCAACTTCAAAAGAGCGTTGTGCGTCTTCCCGTCCAAACGGTCCCCACCCGTTTGCAGAAGATGACGCAATCTCGGAGAGAGTTGTTGGATCAGCTGCCCGGTCGCCTCCTTTCTCGTCACTTCACTGCCACCCGCTTTTCGCGGGTCCGCATACACAACCTGCGGGTCGATCTTTTGACCCATCTGTGTCTTTAAAGAGCCGCTTTGCTGAAACCGGATGTTTTCCAGCATGCGGTTGATCAAAGACCTCAATTGTTCGGGAAAGATGCTTTTTCCTCTTTTAAATGACAACGCCCTTTCCTTTTCAACGCCCTTCAGGATCAGAAGAGAGGGTTTTATATCATTTCCGACGATGTTTCTGATGTCAGCGTGTTGCTGAAGTTGCCGTGGCGAGATTTTCAAATGGGATCCTGAAAGGGCATGAATTTTGTCATGCAGGCGTTTCTCAAAAAAAAGGCCGGAATTTTGTATATACTTTCGCAGCTGTCCACTTAGGTGGGAAGCACCTTTTTCCACTTCGAGATTCTTGAAATGCGAAAGAACCCGATCCAGGGCCCTTTGAATTGGCGGGGCCAGCGGTTTTCCGTTGAGCATCCACCCTTCCCGATCCATGCCCATCTTTAGTTCGGTGGGAAGCGTGGGTATCGCTCTTTCGGCGGGAAAGGATGGACGGGGATCCGTCTTATGCGTCCATGACAAAACCTTTTCTGCCTGATCAAGCAGTTTGAGTTTGAGGTGAGGCTCTGTTTCCACCACTGAGAGAGGGATCACCTGCTTTTCTTTGATAGGGAAATCCACATTGGTCCAGACCTTCTTTCCATTCAGATCAAAGAGCGCCTCTCCACCCTCTTTGACTTTCAGCACACGGCCCGCAAGGAAATCTCCCGGACGGATTCCTTTTGCAGACATTGACGCCGATTCATATTTCGGTACGAGGTTTAGTTTGAAACCGGAGAAGATGGTCATTCCAACACTTTCAGACCGGACCCTTTAGCTTGAGGTCAGTGAAAAAAATCAATGGGGAACCGGGCTTGAACTCATTTGGTGTCCATTACCAGAATCGGCCTTTTTTCCGAATCTCATGGTATGTGGTCAAAGGGAAACCCCGCTGGAATCCGTTTTCAGCAGATTTGTGGCGCGGCATCACGGCTTTTGCGGGGGTTTGGCATTGAATAGCGCAATCTGTGTCTCTATATCCCATTTGTTGCCATTGGGAAGACTGTTTTCCCGCTTGAAAGCCGCCAGAGCCTTGCGGGAGCGGCTCTTCCAGATGCCGTCCACCTTCCAATCGTAGTAACCCAAGCGTAGCAACTGGGTCTGCACGATCTTTGCAGCCAGGGGATTTGACAGCTTCAATAATATGGAACCGTTTGAAATGGGATTATGCTGAGCGGGCTTCGGTTTTGACATATCGTCCGGTGATTCCTCAATGTCGGTGATCTCCACCGCTCTTTTGGCAGGTATGAGGCACCTCCCCTTTTTGCCAGCCAACCGCTTCAGGGTTTCATCCATGCGCATGGAAAAATCATAAGAAGAAATGACGCTGTTGTCGCGGATGCCCACTATCCTCACTGAAATGAAGGCCCAGTTCTCATCAAGTGAATAGGTACCAACGACGATGGCCTGGGCATCGTGGGAACCTTCCAGCCGCGCGGTCTCCCGTGAGAGGACGAACTCACCGTTTTTTTCCTGAACAATGACACTCCCCTTTCCCAGCCGCAGTTCGATCACCCGGTAACCGTGTTGTGAAAAACGGGATGCCACCCCTACTCCCATGAGCCTGCCAAAGGCGGAAGTCTCTTTCAGATCATCCAGATTGACAAAACTGGTGGACAATATGGGGAGGGTCCTGTCAAGATAAAAGAGCCGGTTCCTTTCGAGCATATCTCCGACAACCTGACAGACGCCGTCTATATCAGAAGGATAGGAAGCGGCTCTGGACAAAGATGGTGCCGCAGCCAGGAGGAGCAGGGATGCGAAAACAAGAATCCATCTCTTTGTCATAACGATTAATGGAACGCTCATCTCCACCTCCTTATTTATCAACCAGGGTATATACCGCCACAGAAGGGGACGTCACTTCAGACTTCTGGGCGTAGTGCCACCATTCCGGCGCATTGATGTAATAGATGGAAGAATTCCGCATGAGATAAGCGCCTCGGTACATCAATGACAGGGTAACCATCACTTCTTTTTTTGGAACCCTTGCCCTGCGGTTTGGTTCCGAAACCCGATTATGGGAGAGGACCTGTGTATTGAAACTCAGCACCAAAGGGTTCTTATGGTTGTGGGAAACCACCAACCCCCTGTTGACCAAACTCGTGATCAAAAAATCATGGAACGCTTTGTCAAAGGGGGTGATTCCTGCCGGCGCCACATAGATGGGCTCCTGGTACTCCGGAAAATCTCGGGCAATTTCAGCGCTGATGGTGCTGGCCACATTCCGAGCAAGAACCTCCCAGTGATAAGCCGCCTGCATTATGTGCTGTCTGCTCTCCACATAGGGGCTTGGTATGGGAACATCGGACATGGCGGGCGGCTTTGAAGACATGATTTCCAGATGCTGACACCCTGCAAAAGACAAACAAATCGAGATGATTATGAATATAATACGCGCCATCACGGACATTTCCAGTTTCCTCCCTTAATGCAACTGAGAATTGATCCAACTCCCTCATGGATATTATCAGCAGGATCTGCCGATTACTTTAGCGTTTTCTGGTCCGGCCGGTTTTTTGCGTGGTTGGATTTTTAAAGGGTGAGAGTGGGGGATCTTGGCAGACTACCGACACTCAAAGCGCTCCGGGAACCACGCAATAGCATCCAGCCGCTCATCGGGGATTTTGGACAGAAATCCGGTTTGTTTGTAGGAGTTGCCAATCAGTCTTCGGTTGGCGTTATGGCTGGAAACAAACCTTACAAAAGGGATGGCTTGAATAAAGCGGCCATTTCGAGCAATATTATATTGGGAAGACGGGATAACGATTTTCAGACAAATCGACTTTTTCAGATGTCATTCAGCCGAAAAGCGATACGTCTTTTTTTGGGTGGCGGTTTTGGATCCATCAGTCGCTTGATCGCTTCCATTAGAACCAAGATCTGCTCATCATGATCCCCAGCTTTCTTTTGAGCTGAACTATCTTGCGAGCCGGTTCCTTAAGGACGCCCGGTTAGCGACCGGACGCCTTATCCTCGTACAGCGCGGCATCCGCCTGCTCGAGCCATTCCACCAGGGTACAGTCCTTTTTCCACTGGGCCAGGCCGATACTGATGTCCAGTTTTTCACCCCCCGCGGACGTCACATTCAGATTCTGCACACTACCCCTCAACCGCCGGGCCAGCATCCCCGCAGCCTCTATGTCGGTATCCGGGAGTACCAGCAGGAATTCATCACCTCCCATGCGGACCAGGAGGTCGCAGCTTCTGACCTGTTGCTCAAGACTCTTGGCAACCCGCTGCAATACGGCGTCGCCTTCCGCGTGTCCCAGTGTATCGTTGATCTTTTTGAATCCATCCAGATCCATACTTGCCACCGTCAGCGGATAACCATGCCGCCGTGCGCTGTCCATCAAAGGATAGATCCGGTCTTCAAAGACCCTGCGGTTGGCCAGACCGGTCAAAGCATCGCGCCGGGCCTGGTCAAAGAGATCTTCATAATTGAGCGCACGCTGCAGTGCCTCCCCCAGCACGGAAAGGGCCTCATCCATCAATCGAGCCCTGGGAACGCTGAATCTCTCTTTTTTGTGCAGCAAAATCAGCAGACCGCCGTTTTCGGATGAACCCAATCGCCACCGGCAGATGGTGTACCCGCCCTTCAGTTGATATTCGTCGTGCTTATTTTTGGGCAGCGGGGAAAAGTTCTTTCTTGCCAAACCTCTCACCGTATTTCTTTCGGGGCCGTGGCAGGAGCAGAAAAGATGACTCCTGCCCCGCCCCGGATTGTCGTAGGCCACCAGGTCGTGCTCAAAAAACGGCATTAACCATACGGAAAAGGCCTCGACCATGCTCGGCACATCAATGGTACCGGCAAGGCGTTTATGCAGTTGATTGATCATACTTAACAACTCTGAACGCCGCACATAATGGTCCAGCTTTATCACGAGGCGATTCAGGTCAGCGGATTTTCTTTTCTCAAAACTGAAAGCGAAAGCTGATGCACTCACAAACATGTCTCCTTTCCGGTCAAAATCTTGACGATGGATCAATTGCAGACATTTGCAAGTTATGTGCCATTCCATTTGAGACCGACAGTTCAACCAAACAACCCCCACGCAAAATGCAACAACTTGAAATAAAAGGCTTTTTAACCATCACCGAAAAGCCCTTCCCCCTATTGGGAGCCTCCTTTCGCGGCACTGTTTTCCCATTTTGGGCAAAAATTTCCCCGCCCTTGCGTCAAAAAACAGTCATGGCGGTGGGTTTGATATTTTATCAATAAATAAAGCTTGTTAGGCCCATTTTTGTAGAGACGCCCTCCCATCATTTGTCAGAACAATTTCACCTCTTCCAAAATCACCTTGCTTGAAAAATTCGGACCAGGCTAAAAAAAGTAACGCTTAGAGGCGAAGCCCTATTTGTCGGGACAAGGGTTTCCCAGACATTCCCATGGGGAGAAAATCGACCCACATGTTTCCAATCATCGATCGCTCGATTTTGGGCAACCTTGCATCAGATCGGAATGTTTTCCGGTAGTTAGCTTTCAATTCCCATGACATTTATGACGCCATTGAAAGATCGGATTTTCAGACGCCAGCGGTTGGCATCATCAAAAACCGGCGCAGCAAATGTCCTTGAAAGCCGATACCGAATCGATTTATTTGGGCTGGAAAACAGGTATCCTCACGATCTTCAGGATTATCAGAAAGAATTGGAGCGCTTTTTGCATTGAGGAAATGTGATCGAAGAATGAGTTGTGGGCTGATTATGACATTATCAATCTTCTTCTCAAAGAAAAGACAATAATTCCTATGGATATTGCAACAGTCATCGGTTTACTGGGTGGAACGGCACTGGTTGCCTCCGCGGTTTTTCTTGGGGGCAGCGCCATTATCTTTCTTAACATTCCCGGAATGCTCATTGTCGTCGGCGGAACCTTCGCGGCTGCCTTCATTAAATTCTCCATGAGTGACGTGATCAACTCCTTTAAGGTGGGAATCAAGGCATTTACCGTCCAAGTCGATCCGCCGGAGGAAAATATCAACAAAATGATCAGTTTTGCCAAAGTGGCCAGAAAGGAGGGTTTGATTGCCCTTGAAAAGGCCAAGGAAGCCATGAAAAAGTCTCAGAAAAAAAAGGGCGCTCAGGATGAGTTTATCGGCAAAGCCCTCGACTATCTGGCCACGGGCTATGATCAGGAACTGATCGAAAATATGTTGAACAGAGAGATCCGAATGACTGCCAAACGACATACCATCGGCCAAAACGTGTTCAAAGGGATGGGCGACTCGGCGCCGGCTTTCGGCATGATCGGAACCCTGATCGGCCTGGTTCAGATGCTTGCCAACATGTCGGACCCGTCGAGTATCGGACCGGCCATGGCCGTGGCACTTCTGACAACCCTCTATGGGGCCCTTATCGCCAACCTGGTTTGTCTGCCCCTGGCAGACAAGCTGGCCCTCAGGAGCAAAGAAGAGCAGGAATCCAGGAATATCATCCTTGATGCCACCATTGGCATCAGTTCCGGAATGGCACCCATCGCCCTCGAAGAATCTCTCAAAACCTATCTGAAACCGAAAGACCGCCGTAAGCAGGGCAATGCCCCTGCACAGAAAGGGGCCAAAGGGTAATAATGAGCAAAGCGCCCGTTGATGACAATGAGCTTCCTGAAAAGGGCGCCCCCATGTGGGTGGTCACCTTTGGTGACTTGATGAGCCTGCTTCTTTGCTTTTTCGTCCTGCTCCTTTCATTTTCGGAAATCGACGCCCAGAAATACAAAGAGCTTGCCGGGAGCATGGCCATGGCATTCGGCGTTCAGAAAAAGAAACAGGTATTCAAAATACCCATGGGCCAGAAGATCATCGCAAGGGAACACGACCGCGCCTACGTTTCAAGACGGGAGAAGGAAAGATTCGGCAGGGAGGTGGAAAAAGCCATTATCGAGTCTAAGATGGGGAAGATCAAAGACCTCATTCGGGTGCAAGTAACGGAAAACGAAGTGGTGATCAGGATGATGGGAGAAACCACCTTTGATTCCGGAAGAGCTTTTGTCCGCCCTCAAATGTTACCCCTTCTTAAAAAAATCGCCGCAGCCCTTCAAACCACAAAAGGGTCCATCATCATCAGCGGTCATACCGATAATGTCCCCATCAACAGCGGACTCTTTAAATCGAACCTGGAGCTTTCCGCGGCACGCGCCACCAGGGTGGCCCAAAAGCTGCTTTCCTACGGCCACATCGATCCGAGACGGATTTCAGTGGCCGGGTTCGGAGAATACCGGCCGGTTCAATCCAATGATACGCCACAAGGGAGAGAGAAGAATCGCAGGGTCGAAATCGTACTGAGGGGAATGGATTCTGCTCCTAATAGCTAAAATCGGCGGGAAATCCGTCATGATTCGCTTTTTCTTATGGGATCTCCAGGCATTACCATAAAGACCGTTTTCGGCTTTCAATCGCGGTTGCCGGCCACATGGGGAAAGGTGAGGGGACGTACCAAAGGCGCTTCATTGGTTTTCATCCTCTTTCTCTTTGGCATGGGACATTTCTCCGATACATGGGCCATTGATATCTACCATTTCCTCGTCCTGTACAAAAACGGACGGGTGGTTGAAAGGATTTTCCCTGAAACACCCGAAAGCTACCAAGGGCAATTTCAGGGATATGTGGCCAAAACAAAATTGATCCAAAAGCACCACTATTCCGTGGACGGCTTCATCCGAACCTTTGGTGAAAAGAGCTATGAAAACCTGATGACCGGCTATTTCGGCTTCGGATCGGAAGAAGAGATCATCTTCAATCGACAAACCCAGGGATTTGAGATCGATCCACAAGCACTGCCGCCTCCGGACAAATCTTCCGACAGGCTTATGGACGCCTGGAGATTCCTGGAGGAGAAAGAGAAGAGATCGAAAGATGAAAAGGCACGGGTGGACGCAACGCGGTCCATGGCTGCCAAATCCAAACCGCCTGACGCTTTGGAGATAACGCCGACAAAAGCGTCTGCCATGAAAAAGGTTGAGAATCCCGAAACGCCCCCGTCGCGCGCCGGTAAAACGGCAGACAGTGTCCCCTTGAAACCAAAGAAAAAACCCCAGAAAGAGACCACCCGTCCCTCTCCACCGCCGCTTCCCACCACAACGGAAGATATCATGGTATATCGCTTCCTGGCCCAATACATCAATGGCAAGATCATGGAAAAGCGCACCGCGATAACGCCGGAGCAATATCGGAAACAGTATCGGGAGTATGTGACGAAAACGGCGCTCATAGAGAAAAAGCCCTACAGCAAAGTCCGGTTTAAAAAAGCCTTCGGCCGAAACGCCCACCTGTTGCTGATCCAGGGCAGTTTCGGTGTCGGTGACATTGAAATGATCATGCAAAGCAGAATGGAAAGGGGTATGCCGCCTCGGAAAGATGTTCTCCCCGCTCCGGGACCCGAATCAAAAAAACTCAAAAAAAAGCTGGAAAACCTGTCTCGGAATAGGAATTTTACCCTTCAGGGACCACCATAGTCTGTTCCAGAACTTCCTCAATGGTTTTGGCCATTGCCTGCGGCTTGATGGGTTTCATCATCAAGGCTTTGACCCCGATGTCAAAGGCCTTCTTTTCATCAATCATATCATGGTGTCCGCTGAAAAGAATGATGGGGATGTCCGCTCGAATCTTCAGGAATTCTTCGGCCAACTTGAGTCCCGTTATCTGGGGCATGCTGATGTCGGTGATCACCAGATCAAATTCATCTGCGTGGTTGCGAAACACTTTCAGGGCTTCCTTGCTGCTGTTTTCGATCATCACCTGGTAACCCAAACGCTTCAGAATGGATTGTCCCGACTGAATCACCAAATCATCATCATCCACAAGGAGAATCCTTGCTCCGTCACCCATGGGGATGTCTGCGAATTTTGACGGCTTTCGCTCAGTTTTTCTCACCCTTGGCAAAAACAGCTCAAAGCGCGTCCCCTTGTCCAATTCACTGTGCACTTCCACGGTTCCGCCATGATTCTTAACGGCGCTTTGAACGACCGCCAGTCCCATCCCCGTTCCCTCGCCGATTTCTCGTGTCGTGAAAAAGGGATCAAAGATCCTTGCCTGAACCTCCGTGGGAATACCCACCCCCGTGTCACTGACGCTCAGTTTGATGTATTCGCCGGGCGCTAGACCCTCATGTTCCGAGGCCGTCTCTTGATCCAGGGAAAGATTCATCATCTTCACCTCTAGAACCCCTCCGGTTTCTTTCATGGCCTGAGCCGCATTGGTATAGAGATTCATCAGCACCTGGTGCATGAGAGAGGGTTCGAAAATAATGGTTCCCGCATCCCTCGGAATCTCTTCCTGGATTTCAATAATGGAGGGGATCGAAGCTTTCAACAACTTCAAGGATTCCTTCACCAGCGGCACAATTTCAAGTTGTTTCGGCTCGTATTCGTTTTGATGGCTGAAGTTGAGAATCTGGTTCACAAGCTCGGCAGCCCGGTCACAGGCTTCCTCCAGCCGTTCCAGGTTTCTGCTGGCCGGACTATCCGCGTCAATGTATGTGGAGAGTAATTCCGCGTTGGCCCCTATAATCCACAGAACATTGTTGAATTCATGGGCGATCCCGCCGGCGAGTGTTCCAAGGGCCTCCATCTTCTGCTTTCTGGTCATGTTTTCAGCATTCTTCTTTTCCTTTGTGAAATCGTGCATAAACCCGAAAATGTAGCTCATCCGACCTTTTTCATCACGAATGGCATCTACCCGCTGCCAAAGGGGAAAATGGCGATTTTCAGCATCCACGCCGTCCAAAACACCTTCCCACCCCACCCCTCTTTCCAGGGCTGGCATGATTTCGGACTTGAGAATTTCCGTTGATTCTTTCGTCAGAAAGCTGCTGAGATTGAGAGAGAGGTCCTCGCTGCCGGAGCAGGCAAAAAGCGACCCGTAGGCGGGATTGGCATAGATCAGCTTCCCGCTCAGGTCCCAAACCGCCACCGCCTCATTTGAAAAGTCGGTGACGGCCTTAAAGAGTTCCAGATCTCGGCGGTTCCGGCTTATGGCCTCTTTCAGCCGTGCCTTTTCCAGGCAGGAAGAGACGCTGTAATAGAGATCGGGCAACTCCACCGGCTTAAAAAGATAATCATCCGCATCAAGTTTCAGCGCTTTCACCGCCAAATCGGATCCCGTGTAGCCCGTAAGGACGATCACGGGAACCTGCGGATAGCGCTTTTTTGAAGCCTCAAGCACATGAAATCCGTCAACGGGCTCCATCATCAGGTCCGTCAGAACAAGATCGAAGCGCTTCTCCGCCAGTAATTCAATGGCCTTTTCCGGATGCGCCATCTTTGTCACAAGATAACCCATCTGTTCAAGGGAATTACTGAATAGGTTCAGAATGGTAAGATCATCATCCACCACCAATATCTCAAAACCTTCCAAGCCGATCTCCCTCACATTAACTTGTTGCGGACGAAAAGAACCCGGGGATTAAAACCGATTCCACACCGGAGTTCTTTAAGATTAATCTATTGCTAAAGGAATGTCAAAAACATCCGATAGTGACCTTGAGCCGGAAATTCACGGCTTGACAGTGATAATATTTTCTGAATAGAATTTCGGCTCACAGAAATGAGAGGGTCCCCATGATCATCACCAAGTGTTCATCTTGCGGCAAAACCTACAAAATTCCGGAAGAACGGTTGCCGAAAGGGAAGAAGGTTTCATTTTCGTGTCCCAACTGCAAGGGACGCATTGTCCTGGACCTTCGAAAGCGCCACACGGCAGATATTTTCGCACCAGGCCCGGCGCCAGCGGGAAAAGAACCGAATCAGGAAAACCGACCGGCTGTTCCGCCGGCCACGTCCGATGAAATCGACCAACTGCGAAATCGAATTGAAGTCTCGATCCAGACCATTCCATCCATGCCCGAGGTGGTTATGAAAGCCCAAAAGGCCATCGCGGACCCAAAAACCGGAGGCCAGGAATTGGGGAAAATTCTGCAGACGGACCCCTCCATGGTCACCAGCATGTTGAAAATCGCCAATTCAGCCTATTACGGCCTGAGCGGCAAAGTCTCTTCCATAGAAAAAGCCTGCGTCATCCTCGGTCAGCAGACGGTCAAAGAACTCATCTTGACAACCGGCGTTTCCAATTTGTTGGGAAAAAAGTTGCAGGGATACGGGTTTAATTCGGGCGAATTGTGGATGCATTCAATGGCTACGGGTATTGCGGCCAAAATGATAGCAATGGAAACAAATCCCGAGCTGTCGGAAAACGCCTATCTGGGCGGCCTGCTCCACGATTGCGGCAAAATCATACTGGATCCCTATATTCTTGAACGTCGGAAGTCCTTCGACCGTTATCTCAAAACCGGCGATCACAGCTATTTCGAAGCGGAAAAGCACATTCTGGGCTTTAACCATGCGGATATCGCCTCCGAAATCTGCAAGAAATGGCATATCCCCAAAGAAATGACAACCGCGATACAATATCATCACCATCCATCAGCTTCCGGAGAACACCATTTGTCCTATATTGTCCACACGGGGGACTATGTGGCCAGGCTTTGCGGCCTGGGATATGAAGAAGATGATATTCTCTATGAAGCGGAGAAGGGCGCCACTGAATTCCTGGGCCTTGGACGGCAAGCCCTGGGAAAAATGATGCTGGACGTCCTGGAAGCTGTGCAGCAGATCGGACAAGCCATCAAGTCCTGAAGCTCTCTTTGCCAATCCGCCCGTTCCATCAGAACTACCGCAAAAGATCATTCAGAAAAAATGCATACCTGCCCTTATCTCGTCATGGGATTCTATAGGCGAAAACCGTGCGGGTATTGACCGCTTTTTTTTGGCGATTCGGACTTTTGCGCACCGGAGAAGTGTTAGGATTTGGTTCGGCATGCGTATTGCATTTCCATAGGGTACGTTTTTTATCAGGTTGGAATCAAAGGATAAATAGTGCCGGGGACCTCACAACAAATGGACCGGGCGCCAAAATCTTGACATTCTTTTTGTATTCCACCGACGTTACGATCACATGGGAAAAACCTCAAGAATAAACACGAAATGAGGGTGCTATAAATCATGCCTGAAAAAAGAATATGGGTTCTACTGGTTGAAGACAACAAACTGGTGCGCAAGTTGAAGTCAATGCAACTCAGCAAAACCGGCTTTCAAATGCTCGCCGCCGAGAACGGCGAAAGGGCCCTTGATATCCTGGAATACTGCACGCCGGACTGCATCTTGCTGGACATTTTGATGCCCAAAATGCACGGCCATGCCTTTTTGTCCGAGTTAAGAAAAAAGAACAGAGACATTCCCGTCATCATTATGAGCGAAATTAAAAAGGATGACAAGCTTGTGGCAACCATGGAGGGATTGGGAATTCAAGGCTGGATTTCCAAACGAACGTCCGATACTGAAACCGCTGATCTCATCAGAACAGCGGTAGGCGCCGTGGAACAATGATCTCATCGGAAATTGTCAATGGACGCAACATCACGTGCTAAGAGACCATAGAGAATGGAACCGTGTCATCCATCCGCTGTTGGAATCTTCCATGGCGAACCGAATTCGGTTGATCAGACGGTCTATGACAATGGCTCAACATACACCGGCCCATTGAAAAGCGGCCTGCGGAACGGCGAAGGAACGCTTTTCGATCCTAAAGGCAGGGCCATATACCGAGGCACCTGGAAAAAAAACCTGCCCCATGGAAAAGGGACCTCTTTTCATTCCGGTGGAAAGACCTACACCGGCGATTGGGTCTCCGGCAAACCGGGAGGCAAAGGAACCCTCAGGTTTTCTAAAAACATCTTCTATTCAGGCCAGTGGAAAGACGGAAGATTCAACGGATACGGTCTCTTGGGCCATACGGATGGTTCACCCATTTATGAAGGAAATTGGGAAAACAACCTGCCCCATGGCCAGGGCACCCTCACATTTCAGCACGGCATCACCTATAAGGGGCAATGGCGAAACGGCCTCCCCAACGGAAAGGGCATGTTGCGCTTCCCGTCCGGTGAATACGTGGGGGAGTGGCGGAAAGGAAGATTTCACGGCCAGGGCCTTCTCACTTTCCCGGACGGCACAAGATATGCCGGCCAATGGCGCCTGAATCGTATCCACGGGCACGGAACCATTGTTTTTGCAGACGGTGAACAATACTCCGGCCAATGGAAAGAGGGCAAGAGACATGGCCAGGGGGTGTACACATTTCCCGACGGCGAAGAATATGCCGGAAGCTGGCAGGATGATCAGCGACACGGCACCGGAACCTTTACTTGGGCGGACGGCAAAACCCATGAGGGCCAATGGAAAAACGGAGAACCTGTAAAATCCTTTAAAGCTTACTGACACCGTAACCGCAGCATCTTAATATAAAAAAGGATTCAGCAATGGAACAGTTTATCGCACGACAGCCCATCCTTGACCGTCATTTGAATGTTTTCGGTTATGAATTGCTTTTCAGAAACGGCTTTGAAAACTGCTTTACCGGTGTTGATGGAGATCGAGCAACCGCGCAGGTCATCGCCAACACCTCGCTCTTGTTCGGGTTGGAAACCCTGCTTGGCGAAGGCAAGGGATTTATCAACTTCACCCGAAATGCCCTGGTGTCAGATTACGCGTTCGCGCTGCCGAAACATCAGTCGGTGGTGGAAATCCTTGAAAATGTGGAACCGGACGACGAGGTGATGGATGCCTGTGGCCGATTGAAAAAGAAAGGGTATACTCTGGCACTGGACGATTTTGTCTATGATGTCAAATACAGGGATCTTGTGAAAATGGCCGATATCATCAAAGTTGATTTCTTCATCTCCGGTGTGGAAGAACGGGAGAAAATGGCCGAAGCATTTATCCCCTCCGGTATCAAGATGCTCGCTGAAAAAGTGGAAACAATGGAAGAATACCAACAGGCTGTTGAAATGGGATATCATTATTTTCAAGGATACTTTTTCAGCAAACCGGTTATTCTATCAAGAAAAGACGTTCCCGGATTCAAAATCAGCCAGTTGCGACTGCTTCAGATGATCAATGAAACTGAGATGGATTTTCAAGGCCTTTCAGATTTGATTCAAAATGATATGGCCATTTCCTACAAGCTCCTTAGGCTGGTCAATTCCGCCGCCTTTGGGCTTAGAAGCCGGGTAACCTCCATTCACCAGGCCTTGGGCATGCTCGGAGAGAATGGAATAAGGAGATGGGCGTCCATTCTGTCCATGATGGGTTTGGCGGAAGACAAACCAAAGGAACTTGTTTTGTCTTCATTGATACGCGCCAAATTCTGTGAATTGCTCTCTTCCCATGTAAACGGCTGGCAGAACGACGGAGACTCGCTCTTCCTGGTGGGTTTGTTTTCACTCCTTGATGCCATTGTGGGCAGGCCATTACCCGATCTTTTAGCGGAATTGCCGTTAAAAAAGGATATTGTCGACGCCATCCTGGCCCGAGGGAAATGGGGCTTGGCACTGGAGATGATATTAGCCCTGGAAAAGTGTGAATGGACCCGAATTAACGGGCTGGCAAACCGTCTAAACATCGATGAGAAGGTTTTGCAGGATATCTATTTTACCGCTATTCACTGGCCTTCCCAGTTTGAATCAGCAGCTTAACAGATCCGCATTCTTGTCATCAGGTATTCCCGGCATTGCGCAAGGGTTTCCGGTCCCAATGCTGAAATTCCCCCGTCGTTTCCCATGTCTCGTTCCATGGGATCACCGGTCGCACAAAGGCCCACTTCTTTGGTAAGCGTGTCGGCTGACCGAATCAGAAGGAGCAGATGGTTGTCTTTGTCCATGTCACCCAAGGGGATGTGATGATCCCGCGCCACCACACAATACTCCTCAGGTAAGTGCATTTGGGTCAGGGTAAGAAATCCCTGTTCGGTATGGAATCTCAAAAACGTCTCAGCGATTAAATGATCCGTAATCGGCACTTGTGCCATTTGTTTTTCTCTCTTTGCTTTTTCAACCGCCGATAACAGGGTCAGTTTGCCGAAATCATGGAGCATCCCGGCCAGAAATGCGGTTGAGCTGATTTCCTTTTCCAGATCTTTGGCAAGCCACTGGCATGCGATGGCACAGCCGAGATTGTGCTTCCACAATCTTGCCATGTAGGGCTGCATCTGTTCATCTTTACTGGCAAAATTGCCGGAGAGCGCCGCTGATATCACCACGTTTCCACTCTCCTCCAGTCCCAGATAGTTGACGGCATCACTGACCGTTTTTCTCTTGACACTCAATCCGTAAAAGGGGGAATTGACCGCCTGCAGAACCGCGGCCGACAGCTTTGAATCCATGCTGACCATTTCGATGATTTTGCCGATATCCGGATTGCTCTCGATCAACTGCTGCACTTTGATGGCAATGGGGTTGAAAACCGGCAAGGGAATTCTTCCCGATTCCAGGATGTCCATCAAGATTTGTCCAAAATCGGTTTCTGTTTCCATTTTCTCTGATCTCCTTAATCCTGAAAAATATGACAGCTATGCAAATATCTTGATGTTATCGGTGTTCAGCAGAAGAATCACGTCATTATTCACTTTTGCAATACCGAGGAGATAATTGACATCCAGTCGCTTCAAGTATTCCGGAACGGCCACGAGATCTTCTTCATTGATGGTCATGGCCTTTCTGACGGAGTCAACAATGATGCCAAATTTCGTCAGTTTGAGATTATGCCAGGTTTCCAATATGACAATACAGGTTTTCTCATTAAACGGGATCGTTTCAACGCCCAACAAAGCGCGTAGATTGAAGACCGGAATCATTCGGTCGCGAAGGCGAATAAATTGCCTGGAATGGCTGTTGTCTTCAACCACTCGGGTGAGCTGCCTCATTTCAACGATCTCCCTCACCTTAAGGAGCAAAACGCCAAAAATGCCGCCTGCTACGTTGAAGGTAATGTATTTTCCTTCTTCCGCGATGGAGGGATGCTTGTCTTCCAATTTTTCGATTTCATCCAAAATGGAATTAATGAAATCGTCTGAAACCAGATCTACCATTTGTCGAACGCACCGTGGCTGGTTTTTTCGTTAGAGGGCCGGAAGATTTGAAGCCCCGGCCGTTGCCCAGAGACTTTTAAAAATCCGACAGATTATCCTCACCAAAGGGGATCACATCCTCGGGGGTTTTTTCTTTTTCCCCTTTTCGACTCTCACCGTTTTTTATTTTCGGTGCCGCCAATGCTTTTTGCGGGGTGTTGCCCCTCTTTTGTGACGGCCTGCTCGGGCCGCCCGAACCCCCCGAATCCATGCGATGGTGCTGTTGCGCCGCTTTTCCCTCCACGAGCTTCACCAGTTCCGCCACATAACGCTTCATCTGCTCCGCCTGAGCGTTCATTTCTTCGGAGGCGGCAGCCGATTCTTCGGCATTGGCCGCGTTGGTCTGGGTCACTTTGTCCATTTCCGTGACCGCCTTATTCACCTGCTCGATTCCCTGGGACTGCTCCCTGGAGGCCGCCGCAATCTCACTCACCAGTTCCGCCACCTTTCGGGCGCTCTCGGCCACCTCTTCAAAGTTCCGGTTGGTCCCCTCCGTTAATTCAGACCCTTTCATGACTTCCTTGGTGGTCCCACTAATGAGTTCCGAGGTACTCTTGGCCGCCTCGGCCGCCCTCAAGGCCAAATTGCGCACCTCATCGGCCACCACCGCGAAACCGGCTCCCGCTTCACCGGCCCTGGCGGCTTCCACCGCCGCATTCAGCGCCAGGAGATTCGTTTGAAAGGCGATCTCATCAATGGTCTTTATAATTTTGGAGGTTTCTTCGCCGGCCCGGGTGATCTCTTTCATGGATTCTGCCAGACTTGACATGGAATCATTGGCCCTGCCCACAATCTGTTTCGCCTCCGCCATGAGTTGATCCGCCTGGGATGCATTGTCCGAGTTCTGCCGGGTCATGGAGGACATCTCTTCAAGGGAGGAAGAGGTCTCTTCAATTCCCGCCGCCTGCTCGGAAGCCCCTTCCGCCAGGGACTGGCTGGAAGCGGAAACCTGGGCCGACGCCGACGCCACTTGGTCGGAACCGTCCCCAAGGCCCGTGATGATGCGTTTGATGGGCTTTGTGATGGCACGGGTGACCAGAAGCGCTACGAGAATAATGGCGATGATGCCGCATACGGCAATGATGCCGATGAGCCATGAAATGGTTTTGACCGCGGCAAAGGCTTCCGATTCATCGATTTCAGCAATGAGCGCCCAGGTGGTATCCCCGATCTTTACCGGCGTAAAAGCTGATAGCACCGGGTTTCCATTGTGATCAATGATGATTTCAGCCCCTGTGGTGCCTGCCAGGGCTTCTCCGGACGCAACCGTCTCCACCCTCCCTTTTTCAGGATTTGCAAAGGACGCCTTCACCGAGTGGTTTACGGGGTCCAGAAAGGAATCGGACCGCATCAGCTTGTCCGGACCCACCAAATATGTCTCACCGGTCATGCCCATTCCGTCCCGCTGCTGCATGATGTTGTTGATGGCATCTAAAGAGAGTTGAAGGGCCACCGCCAGTTCCGTCCTACCATCGTGGATGTACGGCTGCGCTAGAAAAGCGGCGGGTTCATTGTTGCTGGGAGCGTAGGGGGAAAAATCTTCCAATCCGTAGTTCTTGCTCTTTAGTACCTTCCGAACCAGCCTGCCCAGACCGGAACCCGCGTATTTTCCATTGACCAGATTGGTATGATAATCGGCCTCTTTGGCCACCGTGTAAAAACAGAATCCATCAGGGTTGATCAAAAAGAGGTCATAATAGCCGTATTTCTTGATATAATCCGTGAAGAAGTCGTTTTCGGCCCCCGTTATCCGGGCGGCAACCGCTTCTTCCAAGTCAATTTTTGAAATACAGGCCCAATTGAGCCCTTCTATCTTCAGCGGATCGTAGGCCACCATCACCAGCTTCCCTTTGCTGTCGGTGTGGATTTCCTGACCCGAACGACCCGAAAGGGCCGCCTCAATGTACGGCGTGGATATTTCAAATCCGATGACGTATTTGCCGTCTCCCATGGTCTTCATATCGCTTCTGAATGCGGTTTTTCCATGGTCTTTTCCCACCAGGTAGGTCTCGCCGGTCACGCCCATGCCGTCCCGCCGTTGTACGATTTTATTGATGGGTTCCGTTGACAGCTGAAGGGCCACTACCCCCATCACTTCCTCTCCCCGTAGGACCGGCGCGCCTATAAAGCCCGCAAACTGATTGTTGGACGGGGCATAAGGCTCAAAATCCTCAAGATGAACCCCTTTTAAAGCGCCTTTGAAGCATTTGCCGAGGGGACTCTCCTTGAGTGCGCCGGCGATGAGATTTTGGCCAAGATCCGGCTCCCTGGCCGCCGTGTAAACCACATCCCCCTTGTTGGAAATGAGGAATATATCGTAATAGCCGTACGCTTCCTGATACTGCTTGAGCCACGGCCCGAATTTTTGTTCGGCAAAGTTCCACAGACTCCCCCCGGTTTTTTTTCCTTCCGCCAGGAATGCCTCATCCAGCTCGTACAACGCGTCCTTAACCGCCACGTTCTCGGACAATACACTGACATCCCCCAGCCGCTCAAGAAAGTACCCTTCCATCTGCGCCCGTTTGATTTCCTGAATGGCTTCCAGTTTCTCAAAGGCTTCCTGCCGAAGGATCCCTACCATCTCCACCAGAACACCCATATCTCCACGGCGTTCCTTAAAAAACTTCTCAACCTGGTTCTTCTTGATGCCCCGTACTCCTTCAAGCTGGGAAAAGGCCTGTTTTGAGAGGGCCTCTCTCGATTGGATGTAGCTAACGGCGGAAATGATGCCAAAGGGGATCAGTCCCACTGCCAAAAAAGCCACCAGCAGCTTTAGTCTTAGACTTCGGTTTTTCATGAATCTGCCTCCTTTCGGCGGTGATCTGCCTGTCTGAGCCCAACTGACAAGCAGGTTATTAATATGCACGCTCCGTGCCAACGGTTGACTTCCGAATCGCTTTTAGGAATAAACCGGACAAAAAAGGAGGTTGTTCGTGAAAGTGCTATTGCTCCTTAATCAGTTCAAGATACAAGGCGGCTATTGGGAAGCGGACTGGCGGTAACCCCTTAGAAGTTCATAGAATCTGGACCTACCCAACTCCGATACTTTCCGGGCTTTTTTCACATCGCCACCGGCATGGGCCATCAGATCGTCAAAATAGGTCCGTTCCAGCTCGCGCATGGCGAGCTTCCGGAAATCACCAAAACTGGGAAACCCATTGCCGGAAATGAAGGGTTTTCCGGCCCACCCTTTTGAAACCGTCCCTTTCCGAACCGATTCTTTGACCGCATGGATACGGATGTCTTTGGGCAGATGCTTGGGGAAGAGGGTCGGTTCATGACGGGCAGCAAGAATGGCCGTTTCCACACAGCTAACCAATTCCCTCACATTTCCGGGCCATGCATAATTGGAGCATGTTTCCAGGAACTCAACGGAAAAGCCCTTAACACCAATGCCGTACCGCTGGCAAATGATTGTCAGATAATATGTCAGGAGACTGGCCATATCACCGTGACGTTCCCTTAGCGGCGGCAGATGTATGGTCTGTCCTTTGAGACGAAACAGCAAATCCCCCCTAAACGTCCCCTCGGCCACCATTTCATCCAGGCTCCGGTTTGTGGCGGCCACCAGTCTGAAATCCACGTTGACTTCCCTTTCCCCCCCCACCGGACGGAATCTGCGTTCCTGAAGAACACGGAGAAAGACCTTTTGCAGGGAAAAAGGGAGCTCTCCCACTTCATCCAGAAAAAGGGTGCCTTTGTGGGCCTGTTTGATGAGTCCTTCCCGCGATTTTTCAGCGCCCGTAAAGGCCCCCTTCCGATGTCCGAAAAGGAGGCTTTCCACAAGGGGCGCCGGAAGCGCTGCACAATCAACCACCTCAAAATGATGCACCGCCCGGGGGCTGTTTTCATGAATGGCCCGGGCCAGGAGTTCTTTGCCCGTGCCGGTTTCTCCCACCAAGAGCACATTTGTCTCGCTCACAGACGCCTGTGCCACTTCATCAAAGCAGGACTGCATGGATAGGCTACCACCGACAATCCCTCTCATTTTCAGCGCAACGGCTGGCCCTTTTGCCTCTTCCAAGCCCTCTCGGTACTGCAGCACCCTTGTCAGGGAAAACATGATCTTTTTCGGGCTGCTCGTTTTCTGAATGTAGTCCCAGGCCCCGTTTTCAATGGCCAGTTCGGCACCGTCCGGACTTCCAAAACCGGTCATGATGATCACCTCCGGCGAAGATGGCGTCCCCCTGATATCCTCCAGAAGATCAATTCCGCTGCCGTCGGGCATTTGGACATCCAGCAGAACCACATCGTATGGATTGGAGAGAACCTCCCTGAGACCCTCTTCACAACTTCCCCGGCATACCGCATCATGCCCCAGCCGCCCCACAATTCGTTTCAAGAGATCGCAAATCCCTTGCTCATCGTCGATGATCAGTACTTTCGCCATTTGCTTCCTTCATGCGTCCATGGGGATCCACATGGTCGTTTCTATAAATGGGCATCTTTTCCCTGCTTTCTTGGAGTGATAAATGCTTCCATCCGGACGATGAGCAAGACATATGCCAAAAGTTGCGGCTTACAAGGGTTTTCCCTTAAACAATGAAGCCTTCCACAAAGAGGCGCACAGCGTGGGCCACTAAACCCCAAAAGCACCGCTTTTTATTATGGCATCACCGTTATGGACAACGGCCATCGCTTGAAAAAGCGTCATTATTTTGACCATGGGGCGCTGATCCGGACACCCCATCTTTCTTTCTCGAAACCATATTTCAACCCCCATATGCATTCGTAAGGGCCTTTTAGAGTGGGGGCCTGCGCGATTTTTGGCATGGGCCGGAAAACGGTATTCCGGAAATTTCGGCACAAGAACGGATGGCAAAGGCATTGGTGGAGAGCGAGATCAAGTTTCGTTATCTTTCTGTCGCACTGCACTCGGTAGGAAGCGTTCGTCGTTGATCCCAACTTCTTTGGAGATAAGGTCGCTTAAAAGAGCGTTCATGCGCAGAATCGTGTCCTTGTTCTGGTACGCTCGAACTGCCAGGTTCTCTGTCTCATCGGGGTCGTTCTTAAGGTCAAATAGCTCGATGTCGTTGTTCGCAAGGATCTCTTCAAGCGTTGTGGGTGTATTGAACCGATTCGGCGCATAATAACGGGCATACTTGTATCGACCGTCAAAGACAAAACTCAGGAACCCGCGCTTGGAAAGGTCCGGATGTAATTCCGCAAGCGAAGGGACCCATTGGCCCTCCACGATGTACTTGCAGGCCGACGCGAGGTACGTTGCATCAATCGTTTGCAGTCCCACGTAATTGAACAGGACCGCGGGCCGAATTGCATCGAGAGCGGCCTTTTCAGGATTCTGCAAGAGAACCGAGAAGTCACGTCCCGGGAGCCCTTTTGTTACGGCGATTCGCCGATCTTGAGAAACATTGCTCAAGCCCACCAATGTGGGCAGCAAATCAATGTGGCTCGTCAGGGCCGAGCACTTTTTCCCACCGGAATACCGAGGATGCGCAATCACCATTGGGACATGCGCCATCTCTTCGTACGGGAACGGTCCCTTTCCTCGCAGACCGCCGTGAGAGCCAGCCAATTCCCCGTGATCGGCGGTGGCCATTACAACGGTGTTCTTCCATAGATCGAGCTCTTTGACAGTCTCAAGAAGCATCTGCAGGTTGTAATCGCTGTCGCGAATGAGATTGAGGTAGTAATTGTAAAAGATCCTCCACATGTCATCGTTCGAAGCGGGAATCTCGCCCAGGAAGGCCGACCAACCGAGATGATAGGCCATTTGCGCCTCCGGTCGGCCGGGTGCGTCGATGGGCTGGTTATGGCTCGGCGAAAAAGGAAACGCCCATTCTTTCTTGAACAGCAGGTTGCCCGGAGGAGGCGTAATGGTCGCACCGATTTTTGAAAACTGTATCCGCTGGCCTTTGGGGTTGGCGTCCGCGTACATAATGTCATGGGGGGAAACGAGGCTGACAACCAGGAACCAGGGCTTGCCTCGCGAATTCAGCCTGTGCGCGTTGGTCCTTAACCAACGCACACCCAAGGCAGTGGAGTACTTATCTGTATCATATCCCTGATCAGGTGCGCCCACTTTGTCCCCATCCGGCGCAAAGTGGTCGAAACCATATTCCTTGAGTGCTTCCGTGTAATTGATCTTGTTGGACGGTCTAATGATGTCACGGAGAAGTTCGAATTTGCCAAAATAGGCAGTGGCATATCCGAGCTGCTTCATGATGGTGCCCATGCTTGGCTGGTCGGTCCGCAAACTCGGCACATAACCCAGTTCCATCTGATCGAACACGCCGTTGACCTGGGGTGGTTGTCCGGAAAACATGACGCCTCGCGACGGCGTACACATGGCTGCGGCGATATAGTGATTTCCGAACGTAATCCCTCGCCGGCGAAGAGAGTCCATGGCCGGTAAGCTGTAATCCATTGGGGCAAGCAGACGATAGGACTCCTGGTCGCGTATGATCAGGATCATATTGTAGGGGCCCTGAGAAGCGGAACCGGCCGTGGATATGGCTGAGGAACCGGGTTCATCAGCATGAAGGCTGATGGGCATCATTACCCCAACAACCCACAGGATGGATACCAACCAAAAGCCTTTTGATCTCATGATGATTCCTCCGTGGCGGAATTGTCCAGACAGCCTCCTTGACAGCGGGTCGCCGGGCCCGCTGCCGGAACCGGCATTTAGGGCGGGCAAACGTCTTCCTAGGATTCAGAAGGCAAGATATTGCTTGCTTTATGATGACCATAGAAAAAATCGGCTTCCGGGTCAAATGATTTGGAAAAAACCGAAATGGGCATTCTGCAAGAAAATCAATTCCATGAACAAACCGCCGGTTTATTGTGCCTTTCATAAACCCGTCATGAATGATATTCTAGCATAAATCGAAAAAACCATAGGGGAGAAAATGAATGGAAGAATGGTATTGTTCTGTCTGTCTCAATACGTCAAAAAGCGAAGACAAACCCGATTTCTGCAAGAACTGCGAGGCGGATGAGCGGATGTTGATCCCAAAGGAAGAACTGCCGCAATCCCTTGAAGAGGTTCGGGATATGGCACGAAAGAAACTCAAAGGGATCTGCGCCGTATATCCTTCTTGTGACGGCGATTACGACAGAGTCTGCCAGAAAGAAGCATACGGCAAGCCCATCGGCCTGGGCGGCGTCGGTGCGGGCCGTTCTTTCAGAGCCAATGTCCAGTCTCTGGCGGATATCAAACTGAACATGTCCGTAATGGGCGATCATTTTGAACCGGACACCGCCACAAGGTTTTTGGGCATCGATTTAAAATTCCCGGTTCTGGCTTCATCCACGGCAGGGGCTGAAAAGTATAACAATGCCATTGATGAAACCCAGTTCTGCAATGCGGTTGTAAGGGGATCCAAAGAGGCCGGTACCATTGCTCTCAGGGGAGACACCTGGTTTTATACCGTTGCAAACTCTCCTTCATTGAATGCCATGAAAGCCAACGGCGGATACGGCATTCCCATTTTTAAACCCAGATCCCAGGATATACTTAAGAAACTGATTGAAAAGGCGGAAGAGATCGGCTGCAAGGCCGTAGGCGTTGACCTGGATGGTTGCGGCTCCACCATCATGGCCCGTCACGGACAGCCGGTTTTCAAAAAGAGTGTCAAAGATATCAAAGAGCTGGTTGAGTTTGCGTCCCTTCCTTTTATGACAAAGGGAATCATGCTGCCGGATGAAGCGGAAAAATGCGCGGAGGCAGGCGTCAAGGTGATAGGGGTCTCCAACCACGGCGGCCGGGTGCTCGATTCAACGCCGGGGGTTGCAACCATGCTGCCCAGGATCAGAAAACGGCTGGGCCACTCAGTAACCGTTACGGCCGACGGCGGTGTGAGAACCGGATATGATGTGCTAAAAATGCTGGCACTGGGGGCTGACGCCGTCCTTTTAGGCCGTGATATCCTCAGGGCGGCTGTGGGTGCCGGCACTCTGGGGGTGAGAATACATCTCGAACATATTCGAAAAACGCTAGAGAAAGCGATGTTTATGACGGGAACAAAAAACATCAAGATGGCTGATTCCGGAATCATCTTTGATCCGGACGGATAAAAAGGGGGAGGATGAGTTAATTGAAAAGGGGCAATTTCTCCTTGGTCTCTTCTTCAATCTTCTCGATCATCTCCGGGGTTATTTTCAAAAGGACGGCAGACGGCAACTCAGCTAAGTCGGCGTTTGAACCATCTTCTTTCGATTTTGAAATACTTTTGGACAACGCGTTGGCAAAGTGCAGCACCTGCAGGTTCTTTGAGGGCGAATCCTTCTTTTCCATGGCGTCATGAAAGAGCGCCCCTTCAACATATTCTTGGGAGAATTTCCACTGCTTAAGGCTCGTTGCGCCAACGGTGTTATGGTACTTTTCCATGGAACTAAACAGGGCCGCCAGGTCAATTTTTCCGCTGAACTGTTTTTTGCTCTCAAGCTCGGCGGTCATCTGCAGTAGAAACATCTTACCGATATCATGCAACAGGCCCACCGAAAAGGCATCCGCTTTCAAATCAAGATCGAGCAGACCAACAATGGTCTGGGAAGCGATGGCACACAAAAGAGAGTGCTGCCACAAATCCTCCGCGTACTTCATGAACCGCTGATCATCGCTTTTAAATAATTGTCGATTGCAGATAGCATCCACATACTGTTTTGTGGCGTAAATGCCGATTCGTGAAATGGCTTCGTCTACGGTTTTGGTCTTTGAGGCCGCCCCATAATAGGCGGAGTTGGATACACTCATGATCTTGGCGGTAATGGCAGGATCTTTCTTTATAAGATCCCCGATCACCTTAAAATCGAGCCCCTTCTTGGCCAGTTCATTCAGCTTCATGCTGACGTCCGGTAGAGATGCCACCTGGATACTTCCGGTTTTCAGCCGCTGCATGATGATTTCCACGGGATTGACCATTTCCTGCCCGTTTTGGGCTTCCGAGGATAGCTTGGATCTGAGCTTGCTTTTGGCAAGGGTCTTTAGGATTGTATCGGGTTTGAAAGGCTTGACAATGAATGCGTTTGAACCTGCGGCAAAGGACGTTTTGACGGATTTTTCATCCGCCTTGGCCGTCAACATCATAATGAACGACCTTCTTTCTTTGGAGACCGCCCATTCCTTTTCCATTTTCCTGATTTCAAGCAGGACCTGCCTGCCATCCATATCGGGCAAATCGATATCAATGGTGATCAAATCAAACGGGTCCTGTCGTTTGAGCGCGTTTTTCGCCCCCCGAATGGCCGCCTCACCACTCCGAAGTGCCTGTAATTCCGTGATATCAACGGGCAATTCCTCAATCAAATGTCTCACATCAGGATCATTGTCAATCACTAAAACCTTCATGGTTCCCCGCCTTGAGCAACTATTTTTCAGCGAAATTCTCAGGAATCAACACGGCAATCACCTGTCCCCTGGCCACCACCTTGTCTCCAGCTGAAAGCGTTTCGGAAATGGTGACCTTGCGCCCTTTGACCTCCTCTATCTTGCCCCTCACTTCCAGAACGTCATCGATGGGCGTGGGCGCGATGAAATCCACCTTGAGTGAGGCGGTCACAAACCGCAGGGGCGGTTCCGTCCCCATTTCCCGACCCTCTTCCCTGTATTTGGCGGCAGCCGCGGAAGCCGTTCCGTGACAATCGAGCAGTGATGCCACCAGCCCCCCGTATCCGAAGCCTGGAAAACCGCCGGTGTGGTAGGGCCTTGGCTGATACCGGCATACCGTTTCATCTCCGTCCCAGTAGCTTTTGAGTTGTAAACCGTCTTTGTTAAGGCGCCCGCAACCGTAGCAATGGGCAAAATCATCCGGGTAATAATCCTGAAACGCTTTTTCACGCATGTCCGCTTCCTTTCCAAACACCACCCTATGGAACCAACAGTACTTTAATGGCCTCCGATCGTCTTAAGAGCCCAAAGGCTTCTTTCCATTCCGAAATGGGGAAGGTTCCCGTAATCAGCGGATCCATGTTGATTTTATGGTTGGCAAGGATGGAAATGGCCCTTTTCCAGCTGGTCCAATTGGAACTGGCACTAAAATTCACGTCTGCAGCTTTTAAGAGTGCCCCATCCCAGGGAAAGGGGACGGTTTCCTGCCCCGTGAGCCCCAGCGCACAGACCCTTCCATTGATGCGAACCAGGTCGAAGATCTGTCCGATGGCCGGACCCGCGCCGCTCGCCTCAACGACCACGTCGGCCCCTAGGCCGTTGGTCAGCTCGCCCACTTTCTTAACCACATCCACCTTTTCCACATTCAGGGCGTAATCGATACCCATCTTTCGGGCGGCGTCCAATCTGATTCGCTCATCCGCATCCGTTCCGGTGATGATAACCGTGCCCGCTCCCTCTGCCTTTGCAACGGCTGCTGCCAGAAGTCCGATGGGTCCGCAGCCCAGGACCACCACAAAATCCTCGGGCGCAATCCGGCATTTCTCCCCCAATCCTTTCATGACAATGGCAACGGGCTCGGTGAGAGCGGCGTGCTCATCTGAGACATTGTCGGGAACATGCAGAAGAGAAGAGGCCGGCAGCGTGAGGTAAGGCGCAAAGCAGCCATGAATTCTATACCCGATGGCCCTTTTTTGCCGGCATAATTCCACTTCACCTCTCTGACAATTGGGACAGTCACCGCATCCGCCCTTGTGTGCCATTGCCACGACGCGGTCCCCCGGTTTGAAATCGGTGACATTTCTTCCGGCTTCAATAATCTCACCAAAAAACTCATGGCCTAGGATGACGGGCGGGTTGCTGTGGAACCGTCCTTCTTCGATGTGCAGATCGGTTCCGCATACTCCCGCTATTTTAACACCGATAAGAACTTCATCGTCCTTTGCCTGAGGTTCCGCCACATCAATGATTTCCAGAAACCCTTCTCCGGCTTGTGTCTTTGCCAGACCCTTCATATTTTCACCTCGCTCTTTTTTGGTTTCCGACAACCTAATGAACTATCTTTTAAAAGTCAAGAAAATGGGATCTCATTCCCTTAAGGGGTCTTTCCATGCTATTATGGTGGAATAAGGCGGGAGGAAAACAGAATGAATACGGAGAGTGCCATGCTTATGGGGTTGTATGAAAAAGCCTTGCCCAACGACATGCCCTGGGAGTCGAGGCTTGAGACGGCAGCCAGGGCCGGATACGATTTTGTTGAGATTTCCATCGACGAAACTGAGTTCCGTTTGGCCAGATTGGATTGGTCCCCTTCCAAACAGACGGCCTTTTTTAAGGCCATGGAAAAAACCAAAGTGCCCGTCATGACGATGTGTCTCAGTGCTCACAGGAAATATCCTCTGGGAAGTGCTGATCCTCAGATTCGTGAACAGGGCCTGGTCATTCTTAAAAAGGCCATCCTATTTGCAGCAAGATTCGGGTTGCGCATCGTCCAAATAAACGGATATGATGCATTCTATGAGCCCAGCAACGAACAGAGCCAAGCAAGGTTTCTGAAGGGCCTGCGGCAGGGGGTTCGGTGGGCCAGCCGTTTTGGCATAATGCTCGGTCTTGAAAATGTTGATACGCCATTTGTGGATTCCATGGCCAAGGCCATGCGCGTGATGAGAGAACTGAACTCTCCCTGGTTCCGGTTGTATCCCGATATGGGGAACCTGTTGGCGGCAGGATATGAACCCGCCAAAGAACTCCAACTGGCCAAAACCCATCTGGTGGCAATACATGTGAAAGACGCCACACCAGGAACCGTGAGAGGGGTTCCTTTTGATAAAGGGCATGTTCCATTTCGAGAGGTATTCAAAAAATTGGGTGAGATAGGATTTTCGGGTCCCCTGACCATTGAAATGTGGGCTGACCATGCGGGAAATGAAAACCCGGTTTCTTTGGTGACGGAGGCCCGGCAATTCGTTAAACGGATGATTAGTGAAGAGATGAAGATCACTGCCCAAGTTTGACAGTTCATCGGTGGCCTGGCGGAAGTCTTGCCCTATGAGACATGCATTAACAGGAGAAAACAACGATGAGTGGCCCTTTAGACCTTGAAAAAGCCTGGGAAATCGTATCTCTAAAACGTCGCGAAATGGGCCGTGGCCTCTCCTACGCGGAAAAGATCCTTTTTCTGCATGAGGCCCATGGAAAGGCCTCCCGGCAATTGCGCAGGGGAAAGGAGCCCATCGCCCTTCTTCCCGATCGTGTGGCAATGCAGGACGCAACCGCCCAGATGGCCATGCTTCAATTCATGCAGACCGGGCGGAAAAAAACCCTCGTAAAAGCCACCATTCATTGTGATCATCTTATCCGCGCGGGAATGGGCGCTCTTGGGGATCTTGAGGAAGCCATCGATGTCAACAAAGAAGTATACGATTTCCTATCCTCCGCCGCCATGAAATACGGCATTGGCTTTTGGGGACCGGGGTCCGGCATCATACACCAGGTGATTTTTGAAAACTACGCCTTTCCGGGGGGACTGATGATCGGCACCGACTCCCACACCCCCAACGCCGGTGGTCTCGGGATGATCTCCATCGGTGTGGGGGGTGCCGACGCGGCGGAAGTCATGGCGGGGCTGTCGTGGGAAACCACATTTCCCAGATTGGTGGGGGTCAACCTCACGGGACGATTGACCGGCTGGGCATCGGCCAAGGATGTCATCCTGGAGATGCTGAACCGCTTCAGCGTGAAGGGAGGTACCGGGAAGATCTTTGAATACTTTGGTGAAGGTGCCAAAGCCCTTTCGGCCACGGAGAAGGCCACCATCACCAACATGGGCGCTGAACTGGGGGCCACTACCTCTGTCTTTGTCTTTGATGACAGCATGACCCGGTATTTGAAGAGCACCGGCCGTGAAAAGGATGCCGCATCCGCCCACAACCTCTCGGAAATCCTTCGCCGTGATGACATCTGCACCACCAATCCCGAACAGGTTTACGACCAGTACCTGGAACTGGATCTCAGCACCATCAAACCGGCCCATGCCGGCCCCTTCAGCCCCGATCGTGTCACTAAGGTTGCGGATTTTGGTAGGGTTGTTCGAGGGGAAAAATGGCCCGGGAAGGTATCCGCCGTCCTCATTGGATCCTGCACCAATTCCTCTTATTCGGATCTTTGCGCTACGGCCCACATCCTTGAGCAGGGGATGCATCACGGCTGCCGGGTGAAAGTCCCTTTCATGCTGTCACCGGGATCGGAACAGATCTACGAAACCATCAAACGGGACGGAATATTACGGAAACTTAAAGATGCGGGTGCCGTGATACTTGCGGCTTCCTGCGGTCCCTGTATTGGACAGTGGGATCGAAAGGATGCCAACGGGAGGAAGAAAAACATCATGTTCACCACCTTCAACCGGAACTTCAAAGCGCGAAATGACGGTAATCCCGAAACCCTGGCGTTTCTCACCTCTCCCCTGATGGCCGCGGCACTGGCACTTTCAGGGGATGTGGGGTTTAATCCGGAAACCGATCCCCTGGTGAGCCCGGATGGAGTTGCCTTTTATCTGACGCCGCCCGATGTGCCACCCCTTCCTGAATTGGGTCTCACGCATTATAGATCCGCTTATACCCCTATAACCGCGGAAGACGGGTCCTTTCCCGTGAAGATCGATCCTGATTCGAATAGGCTTGAGCTGCTCAAGCCCTTTCCCCCATGGGACGGAAAAGACTTTTTGAATCTGCCCATTCTCATAAAAACCTCAGGGAAAACCACCACTGACCATATCTCTCCGGGCGGTGATTGGCTGAAATACCGGGGACATCTGACAAATATCTCGCGAAATTTGCTGGCCGGGGCACAAAACGCCTTTACCGGTGAAACCGGTCGCGGCACCGACATCCTCTCCGGCAACACAGGGATCAGACTCTGGAGGCTTGCGGAAATCTACAGCAGGCGCTGCGGCGGATTCGTCATCGTGGGAGACGAGAACTACGGGGAAGGATCGAGCCGGGAGCATGCGGCCATGAGCCCCCGTTTTCTTGGCGCAAAGGCGGTCATCACGCGCTCCTTTGCCAGGATTCATGAAGCCAATCTCAAGAAACAGGGCATATTGCCTTTAGCTTTCACGGATCCTTCGGATTACGACATTATTAACATTGACGACCGCATTAGCCTCATGAATCTCGCAGCCCTCACACCCGGCGAGCCGGTTCGTGCGGTCATTGGGCCAAAGGGAGGACAATCCATCGAGATTTTCCTTCATCACACCCTGACCGAAGAGCAAATCGAATGGTTCAAGGCGGGATCAGCACTCAATACGGCAAGGGGCGTGAAACTGGAAACTGGCGCTAGGGGTTCGGCATGACCACATTTGACCTGAAAATAGAAAACGGTACCCTTCTAACCATGGATCCCCGGAGCAGGATCATTCATAACGGTGTTTTGTGCGTGGCAGGAGACGCCATCGCCTACGTGGGTGATCACGCCGCCTCAGACTGTCGGGCAACCAAGATCATTGATGCGGAAGGGGGGCTTATCCTTCCGGGGCTCATAAACGGTCATACCCACGCGGCCATGAGCCTATTTAAAGGGCTGGCGGACGACCTACCCCTCATGGAATGGCTGAACGGATACATTTTTCCCGTTGAAAAGAACATGGACCCCGATTTCGTTTACAACGGCACTCTTTTGGCCTGCGCCGAGATGATTCTTTCGGGGACCACCTGCTTCTGTGATATGTACCTCTTTGAAGATCAGGTGGCGGAAGCCGCTTTCAAATCGGGTCTTCGCTCCCTGGTGGGTGAAGTGCTCTATGACTTTCCCTCTCCCAACTACGGCGATCTGGAAAACGGATTCGCTTATACGGAAAGGCTCATTAACAAGTGGAAAGACAACCCCCTGGTATCAATTGCGGTGGAACCCCACGCCCTTTTCACCTGTAGTCCCGAACTGCTTCTAAGGGCAAACCGCATGGCATTGGATCACCAAACACCCCTGATCATCCATTTTGCCGAGACACTGGCCGAGGTGGCGGAAATTGAGAAGAGATACGGCAGAACGCCGCTGGAACATCTTGAAGCCTTGAATATTGCCGGACCCCATCTCATCGTCGATCACGCCGTCCATTTAAGTCCCTCTGAGATTGAGAGAATGACCGAGCACGGCATCAGAGTGGTTCACAACCCTGAGAGCAACATGAAGCTCGGTTCCGGCATCGCACCCGTGCCCCAAATGATTGCCCAAGGGATGACCGTGGGCCTGGGTACCGACGGCTGCGCGTCCAACAACAATATGGATCTTTTCACTGAAATGGACACGGCAGCCAAACTCCACAAGGTAAAGACCATGGACCCCACCGTCATGGACGCCTTGACAGTCCTCAAAATGGCCACCATCCAAGGAGCGAAAGCCCTGGGTTTAAGCCATATCACCGGATCCCTTGAAACAGGAAAAAAGGCGGATATCATTTTGGTTGACACCAACAAACCGCATCTCACACCCATGTACAATCCTTTTTCACATTTGGTTTACGCCGCCAGGGGCCAGGACGTAACACACAGTATCATCAACGGCCGGTTGGTCATGGAAAACCGTCGACTGCTGACCCTTGACCTCCAAGAGGTCATGGCACGGGCCACGGAAAAAGCCGCGGATGTCAGAAAATGGATATCAAAATCGTAGACCGCACCCATTGCATCTACCCGGCCATCGGCAGCCGGCTATCGGGTGTCCCTGAAGTCAGGACCCTGGGGGTGAAACCGAACTTCCACGATTACACCTTTGAGGAACAGACCCTCATGAGAACATCCGGCCTTATTTTGTACCCAACATTGAATTACGCCCAGTTCCTCACCACCATGGGTAAAACCATTTTCCCAAACCTTGAAACATATCTATATGCGGACGAAAAAATTAAGCAGACCACCCTGTTCTACATGCTGGGCATCCCTCATCCCCGCACACGGATCTTTTATCGCCGACACCATGGGGAAATCCTGAACCATTTTCGTTTTCCCTTTATCGGCAAACTGCCCCGGTCTTCGGCACGGGGAAGGGGGGTCTATTTGATCAGCACCCGTCGGGAGTTGGAGGCCTATCTGAGGCTTACCAAAATCGCCTATATACAAGAATACCTGCCCCACGAGCGGGACCTGCGGGTGGTGCTGGTCAATTACCAACCGATCATTGCCTACTGGCGCATCAGCCCACGGGACGATTTCAGGACCAATCTGAGCCAGGGGGGACAAATCAGCTTTAGCCGCATTCCACAATTGGGGGTTCTTGCGGCACAGGACGCTGCACGGAAATGCCGGTTCAATGATGTGGGGATAGACCTTATTCTCCATGAGGGAAGATGGCTCGTTATCGAAGCCAACATGAAATACGGGCGTAAGGGACTCCAAAAAAAAGGGCTTGATCTTAAGAAGATTCTGCGGGAAAAACTGCTGGCGGGGGAACTCACAACAAAATGAAACGGATACTCTTCTGGTTCTTATGTCTCCTGATCCTGGTCCCATTGGGTTACTTGGGATATCTCTATTACGAAATCACCAGAGAAACATCCGATCGGATCAATCGCGGGGCCATTAAGCAGGTCATCGACTCCGAAAGCCCCGTGTACTATTCCGACGGCAAGACCCCCATCGGCGTCTTTTTTGAAAGAACCCACAGCCAGTACATCGAATATGAAGACATTCCAAAAGTATTTATCAAAGCCCTGATTGCAGCCGAAGACAAGAATTTCTTCCATCATTGGGGGTTTGACCCCAAAGCCATTATCAGGGCGTTCATGGCCAACATCCGGTCGGGTCAGGTGGTTCAGGGGGGCAGCACGCTCACCCAGCAGGCAGCCAAGAATGTCTTTAAAAGGGAAAGGCGGTCCTACCAGGCCAAGCTTAACGAGATGTTTCAGGCCTTTCTTCTGGAAAAAGAGTATTCCAAGGAAGAGATACTGGAGATGTATACCAACCAGTTCTTTGTAAACGGTTACGGCAAAGGTCTCAAAATCGCGGCCCAGTACTTTTTCGACAAAGACCCCCAAGATCTCAATCTGGTTGAAGCGGCGTTTATCGTGGGTTCCGTCAAAGGGCCCAATCGGTATAACCCTTTCATCAAAAAGACCCCGGGCGAAAAAGAGACCGCCAGACGGCTGGCCAAAGAGAGAAAAGATTATGTGCTCAGCAAAATGCTTGAACAGAATTACATCAGCACAGGCGAATGTGACCGTGCAAAAGAGCAGCCCGTGCCATTTAGGGAAGGGCGGATCACCTACCGTTTGAACGTCATTTTGGACTATATCCGAAACCAGCTGGAATCCCCTTATTTTAAAGAGATTCTGGAGGAACAGGGTGTTGACAACATCGCAACATCGGGCATTCGTATCTACACTTCCGTTGACCGGGAGATCCAGAATGCGGCCCTTCAGAGCCTCAGGAAACATCTTCCCCGAATGGATGTGGCACTGAGCGTAGCGCCACCCACGAAAACAGTGTCCCGCTGGAAAGGCGATTTAAAAAAGAGCATGAACAACAACCGGGCCCTCCCCTTTCTGGCACGGGTCATCCGAATAGACACGAGCGTCGAAAGCCCAGGCCTCCATGTGGAATGGAAAAACGGTGAGGGGTTTATCGACTATGATGGCCTAAAACCGATGGGAGAAGCCTGGCTCAAGGGGAACAAAGGTGCTTGGGCAACTTTTAGAAAAGAGGATGCGCCGGCTTTTCTTAAAGCCATTCATGCGGGTGACCTGGTGCCGGTACAGGTGATGGCCAGTATTGATAATCCTGGCAAAGGGGATAAAGAAGTGAAGCTGTTGCTCTCGGCGGTTCCCGAACTTGAAGGGGGTGTGGTAACCCTCCACAAGGGTATGATCACATCCATGGTGGGGGGGTTTTCAAACATTCACTTCAACAGGGCGGCGGATGCAAAACGGCAACTGGGCTCCATTTTCAAAACCCTGGTATTTGCATCGGCCCTTCAACTGAAATGGAACAATCTGGACCCCCTGGAAAACACGCGAAATATCTACCGGTTCGAAGGAACCGCGTACGTCCCCAAACCCGACCATGAGCCCAAAACCGACAGGGTCTCAATGACCTGGGCCGGGGCCCACTCCGAAAACCTGGCAACAGTCTGGCTCCTCTACCACCTGACGGATCGGCTCAACATGAGTGAATTTCGGCAGGTGGTGGATCTGGTTGGACTGGGACAAAAACCGGATGAATCCTACGAGGCTTACAAGGCGCGCATTCGGGACCAACTGGGAATTGTGGTTGATCAACAATCCCTCAAGGAATCAGCTTTTGAAACGGCGAAAAAACAGGCTGAAACGGACATTATCTTTTCCGGGCATGAGAATGTGTTGGATGTTGTAAGACGCCTTCATTTTGACCTTTCAAACACCGGGCCTGCCTTAAAAAAGGCGGATCAAGATCTACTTCGGTACGATTTTAGTCGGTTGCTCCACCTCAAGAACACCACTCCACCTGAAAATTGGGTTGACGGTCTGATACCGCCCGACATCCTGGATCTTCTTGAAACACATACCCAAAGCCAGTACGCGAAACTCACGGGCCAAGAGAAGTACAGTCTCGAAGTCCTCTCCAAGATAAGAGACTTCAGGACCTTAGTGAATATTCGCTTTGTTGTTTACCTTTCTAAAAAAATCGGCATATCGACCCGCCTGGACCCGGTGCTGTCATTTCCCCTGGGACCCAATGCCATCAGCATCATGGAAGCAGCATTGGCCTACGAAGCCCTTTTGACCGGTAAGACATATGTGCTGGATGCAAACGGCGGATCGGAAATGGTCCCCATCATCCATAAGATCGTTGACCGGGACGGGAAGACCATCTGGGAGTATGTGCCTGAACCTAAAGAAGTTCTCCCCAAAAGAGTCACAATCTTGACATCGGAAATCCTGAGAAAAGTCATGGAAAGGGGAACCGGCAGAAAGGCCAGAGAAACGGTTCGCGTTTATGACACCCCGCTTCCGTCCTTCGGTAAAACCGGTACGGCCAACAATTACACAAATTCCAGTTTTGTGGGCCTGATACCGGGACCCGACGACACCACGGGCCAGCTGGATATCGCCAACGGCTACACTATTTCAAGCTATGTGGGTTTTGACGACAATCATCCCATGAAAGGGGATCACATAACCCTTTATGGATCTTCAGGAGCACTCCCCATCTGGATGGATACGGCCAGGGCCATTTCGGAAACGGAAGGTTTCAAAAACAGGCTTCAGCCCGCTGACCTGGCATTTAATCCATTGTTGCGTCCGTCCAACCCGGAACAGTTGAGCCTTCGGCCCGTAACCGTGTCACCCGCAACCGGACTTCCGCTCAAAGAGAGCGATGAACCCACTTCCGTAAAGAACCCGGAAGTATTGACACAGGCCAAGGACGAAGGTAAAACCTACGAGCTCAAACGTGAATTTGAACCACTCTAAACAGGATAACCGGTATGAAAAAAATTCATATTCTGTGCTTGGTGATCACAATGTTTGCCGCCGGGTGCGCAACCATGCCAACAGAGCCGCAACCGCCCGTTACACCACCACTCCCAAAAGAAACCGGGACACTGGATATCGATGTGGCACCGCTTAAGGAACGAACCAAGACCCTTGAAAATCTATTGATTAGCAAGGAGTTGTCCGAAAACGACAAAAACACGGCCCTGGCGCTCCTTGATCTCTACCGACTTCTTGAAAAAGTTAAAAGCGGCCCCGCCACCCAAGCATCCTCTGATACCCTGATTCGAAACCTTCTTGAGACCACCCTGCTCATGGATCGGAACTACTTCGAAAAAGTCGCGAAGACATCGGGGGTTCAGATTTCATTTTCCGATTACATGGAAAGCAAAAATGAAATCCTGAACCAGTACCTGGACAGAAACTACAGTAATGTGATTCAGCGCACGCTGGCCTTTCAAACACGTTTTCCTGGCGGACTCACACCGGATATGGGCATCATTTTCGCCGCCAGCCTGGCCCAGGACGGAATGCTGGAGGAAGCCATCGACATCGGTTCAGAATTTGCCCAAAGAATCGAAAGATCCTCCGATCCGGTAAAGCTCAGAAGCGACATCGCCAGGTGGCAACTGGCCACAGGGCAGAAGGGCCAGGCGGTCAAGACACTGGAAAAAATTGCAGACCTTCAGAGTGACCAGCTTGCCGCCATCGATGACCTCGGCAAACAGATCCAAGAGACGCCCGCCCCACCGGATCAACCCTTCCGTTCCATGTTTGAACCTCCGGAAGGGACTGAACCCCCTGATCTGGAACCCCATCTTTTATCCCTTAGGGAAAAGGTGGATGGTCTGGCCCGGAACCATGAGTATAAAAAAGCAAAAGACCTGCTCCTAAAGGAAAAAGCCGTTCGGGAAGAAGGTCCGGACACTGAATCCATCGACCAGGCCCTTAAGAACCTTGATGAAGCGGAAACCGCCTATGAAGAGGACCTCAAAATCAAAGAAGCCTATCGGAAGAAGACCTTTGACACGGCCAAACAACTCTTTGAAGGTGAAGACTACAAAGAGGCTATCAGCATTTTGAACATGCTTGAAAAGACCCAAGGGCTCGACTCGGAGGCCGCCGATCTCAAAAGCCGGGCCGTTAGCAGCCTCATCAACCATGAACGAAACCGGGCCGCCGAAATCTTTCTGAAAGCCAAGAAAACCAAGGATCCGGACAAGAAAAAGGAACTGCTTGAAACCGCCTACAACATTTTGAATACGCTCGTCCTGGACTATCCCAGTTCACCTTTGAAGAAAAAAATTACATCCAACATTGCCATTGTTCAAAAGGAAATTGCGAAACTCCCCTGAATTTGTAGAAAGTATGGCAGCATCCGGGGACTGTCCGGCCAAGGGCACAAAAACCGATAGTGGAGGATCCGGATGGATCAAAACAGCTCTGAGGGTATTGGTTGGCGCCCGTGGATCATTTGGGGAATCACCTCCCTTTTCTTTCTTTACCAGTACACGATTCTGCTCTCATTTGGTGTTATCTCAGCCAGCGTACAGTCATCCCTTGCCATCGGTGCCGCGGCATTCGGAATTTTGACGGCACTCTACACCTTTGTCTACGGATTCTTCCAGCTCCCCGCCGGCATACTGCTGGACCGAATGAACGTTCGGATCCTTCTCACCCTCTGCGCTCTCCTGTCAGCCGCGGGCGCGGCCGTGTACGGGTTCAGCGCCCATGTGCCCCTTACCGGCATGGGATCGGTTCTCATGGGCGCGGGAACCACCACCGCATTTGTAGGGGCCGTATTTCTCATCAGACAGTGGTTTCCCCCGCCCGTTTTCGGCCTGGTGGCGGGACTGACGGTAATGGTGGGTTGCGTGGGCGGAGCGTTGATGGAGCAGGCTCTGGCCGTCATGCTGCGGCACCTGGGTTGGCGGGGAATCATGATGGGAGTTGCCGGAATTGGAGGCATTTTGGCCTTTCTCCTTTGGACAATTGTCCATAACAAACCAAACACACCGGAAAAGGATCTTCCAAAAAGTGACGCCGCTCAACCGGTGGGATTGTCCGACGGGCTCCGTATCGTCTCCAAAAACTTTCAGGTCTGGCTGGCAGGCATCTACAGCGGACTCATTCTGGGTCAAATCATCGCCTTCGGCTCGGTATGGAATATCCCTTTCCAGATGAGATTCTACTCCGATCTGACCCAATCAGTGGTGATCAACTCCTGTATCTTCATCGGGTTCGGATTCGGCGCCCCGGTGATCGGATGGATATCAGACCATTTTCATCTTCGGGTCTGGCCCACGCGGATCAGCGCACTTGTGGTCTTTGCAGCCATGGGATTCCTTTTGTGGCTGCCGCCCATACCCGACTGGGCCGTGGTTCCCCTCATTATACTTCTGGGGTTTGCCGGCGGCGGGTCCAACCTCTCCTATGCCCTCGGCGTGGAAAACAGCCCTGAAAAAATCAGCGCAACGGCTTTGGGGCTGGTGGCCACCATCAGTTTCGTTCTGGGCGCCGTACTGCAGATGCTTCCCGGTCTGTTTCTCGGCCCCGCATCCCATGGGGCCGCACAGGAAGCGGGAAAAATCGCCCACACCCTTGGACAATATCGAGATGCCTTCGTCATCTTTCCGGTCTGTTCCATCATTGCCGTGGGCGTCACATTCCTGATCCGGGAGACCCACTGCAAGTCTCAGGCGGGATCATGAGTTTGACCCGAACCGTTTTTAGGCAAACGTGGTTTCAAACCATCAGTATCCGAGAAAGGAGATTCGCACAATGGGAACACTTCACAGAGGTCACATATTTCATTTGACGGGAAAACCGACGGTTGATCGGGCAGCGGAGGCCCTGGTGGAGATCCCGGACGGTGCCATCATGGTAGATGACGACGGCATCATAGAGTGGACCGGCGCCTATGCGGATCAGCCCACTTTGACAGGGGCGCCCCTTGAACTCATTGACCATGGGGATGCGTTCATACTGCCGGGTTTCATCGATACCCACCTCCACTACCCACAGGTGAATGCCATGGACGCTTACGGCGGCGGTCAGCTTCTGGAGTGGCTCAACCACTGCATTTTTCCGTCAGAAGCAAGGTTTGAAGACGAGGCCTTCGCCCAGGGAGCGGCCCGTGAGTTCTGTCGTCGCCTGATGACTGCCGGAACCACCACTTCCATGGTTCAGGGATCCCCTTTCCCTGCGGCGCAGGACGCTCTTTTCGGGGAGTATCACCGGCGCGGGCTGCGGGGCGTCATTGGAAGAGGGATTCAGACGGTGGGGCCGGAGGCGGCCCGACCGCTCCTCACCAGCGAAAGTGATGCCATAAAACTAACGGAAGCGGAAATTGAAAAATGGCATCCGGAATCAAGGGAGGCGGCCGACAAGGCCCTTGTGTCCGTCGCCGTTTATCCCCGCTTCTCCCTGTCCGTGACCACGGAAACATTGGCCCGGCTCGGGGAACTGTACGCCCACTACCGTGAAAGGGGGGTCTATTTTTCTTCCCATCTAAACGAAAACAACCGGCCCGGTGACGGGGAGATTGCCGAAGTCCTTCGGCGCTTTGGGGTGAATACCTATCTGGACACCTATGACGGCCGTTTCCAGCCAGGCAGCAAAAAAGGGGGAGAAAGCCTTCTTGGGCCACGCAGTGTCCTGGCCCACTGCGTCCACTGTCAGGACAGCGAGCTCAAGCGGTTGGCTGAAACCGGCACGTCGGTGGCCCACTGCCCCATCAGCCAGCAGTTCCTGGGCAGCGGCACCATGCCCTGGATGCGCACTGCTACAGCCGGCGTTAACATCGCCGTGGGTACCGACTTTGCGGCGGGCGACAGATGGTTCATTCTCGAAGTATTGAACGCCGCATTTAAGGTCCACATCGGCGAGTCGGGCGTTTACAGCGTATCCCTTCATCCGGCCCAATTGCTTCACATGGCAACGGTGGCAGGGGCCCGGGCCCTTGACCTGGAAGACCGAATCGGGAATTTCGATTCCGGCAGGGAAGCGGATATGGTGGTCATCGATCCCGGCAAATGGGAGTCCCTGGCCAACAGCCTGGAATGGAGCCTTCGCTCCGATGATCCCATAAAGCGGACCCACGGAAGACTGTTCACCCTCCTCATGGCCTGTAATGAGTCGGCACTGACAAAGACCTATGTTCGCGGCAAAAGGATCTCCGACTGATCTTCCAAAGCCCCCCCTTCCATGGACGGCCTTTTGGGCTATTCGGGGGGTGCATCTGTTTTCATGTATTTTTCAAGTTCGGCCTTCGGTATGCCCAGACAATAGAGAATTCTCAAAACCTGATCGCCGTCCAAAATACCATCGGCATCCATTTTGTTGCCCTGGGTTCCCACGGCGATGGAAAGGCCCACATTCTTGATAAAATGGCTGTGGGTGGAGCCGTCACCCACCGCGATGACCTGGTCAGGGTCGATTTTTTCAAGGTTCATGACAAACTGAAGGATTTCCTCTTTGCTTTCGGAGGTGATGATGGGGTCTTCCAATTCACCCGTGATAATGCCCTGCCGGTCGCATTTAACGGTGTTTGAAAAGGCGTAATCCACACCAGCGCCCTCAAAGATTTTCTTCGTCAGGAAGCTGAAACCCGATGACAGAAGCGCAATTTTGAATCCCATGGACTTCAGAATCCGTATCAGCTCGATGGTACCCGGGTTCAACACCAGGGTGTCGCTGAATTTTTCCAGTTCTGACATGGGGATACCTGCCAGACTCTTGGCGTTTTCAATTAATTGTTGAATGTTGACCGGCTTTTCATCTCTCCATTTCTTGTCTCCCACGGCCACCCGCACCTCCCCTTCCACCTTTTCGAGGAAATTCTCAAGAGACGACGACTGTATGAGAGATGATTCCACATCAAACACCACCAACTTCTTTCGCCGCACGTAGATATCTTCACTCTGAATGACGACACTCTGGTTCAGTTCTTCGCAGAGATCCTTGAGGGCCCCTTTCATGTTCTCCACGGACTCGCCGTGTGAGAGACCTTTGGGAACCCGCATATGACCCGTGTCGATGCCCATCTCCATGGAGAAGAATTCACCCCGGGCGATCATCCTTAAGTGTTCGATATTGACCCTGTTTTCGTGAAAAAAATCTGAAATTCTGGCGATGATGCCGGGCCGGTCCTTTCCCAGAAGGGTAACCATATGGGTTTCCCTTCTTTTAACGGCAGCAGACTTCTTCTCGTCAAAGATACCCAAGACCACCTTCAGTCCCGATTTCTCACCCACGGAATGGAGGGCTTTCGATACCACATCCATTTCGTGGGGTGACGATGAAAAATCGATGATCAGAAAAATCGAAAAGAGCCCCCTCCGGCAACTCTCTTCCACATCAATGATATTACCGCCCATTAGAAAGGCGGTTTTGGTAATCTTCGCAACCAGGCCCGGTGAATCGAGGCCGATGGCCGAAAGTGTCAGAACTTTTCCTTTATCAATCATTTCAAAACTCATTATGGGATGAGACAAATTGGCGGCTATTCCAGCCGCAGCTTCTTTCGGTCTATCTGGTAACCGTATCCCACACGGCGAAGCTCGCGGTTAAAATCCATCCCTTCCCTTGACAGTTTGTTCACGCCGTTGATCCTGTAAAACTGAAGATATTCAGGCTCATAGGGGCCTTCATACAGCGGGACGTTTTCGTATTTCTTGCCCTGGACCGCCTTTCGTCCATTGAACTTGTAACCATGGATCTCTTTGAAAGAGGCCTCCCCCACAGGAGCAAACGTCAGGTCTTTTCCATAGAGCCAGGCATAGAAGTCTTTGCGGTTGTTCTGGGCCCATATTTCCTGGGCCACCCGCGATTTGGTGTGGCGAAAGGCGATATAATACTGCACACCCATCACCTGATCGTTCCCGTCACCCCTGAGATCGAACACGTCATAACAGTGTGAAAGGCTTCGGTAGTGCACGATTCCTTTCATGCCATCCGAAGTTGAGGGAAGCATCTCCCGAAACTCCGTCAAATGCCCTGCATTGAGCCTGGTACAGCCATGGGAAACGGGTCCTCGGCTGGTAATGGCCACCCGATTGAACGGCTTACCGCTACGACTGCCGGTGGTGATCTTGCGCCATCCTTTGGGCAGAAGATGGTGTCCCGGAATCCAGCAGCTGATCCCGGGATTGTGAATGGCGTTATAGGCAATACCGCCGCCATATTGGTAGGGGAGCATGGGCATCATGCCGTAATAACCGGCCGAAGAAATATAATCCACCATCCCGATAATCCCCTTTCCGTGCATCCGTGGGATGAGCCACCAGACGCCGGTGGTGGTGTAAAGGGGCATCACCTGGCCGTTATGGGTGGTTGTCTTGTCATAGGTGCCGGCCGGGTATATGGTGCTGAACTCATAGTAATCCAGCTTGCCATCTTTAATGGGATAGATGCCATCGGTGATGGCATCAAAAAAGGCTTTGGCTTTCGGACGAAATGCCGCCATATCGCCGGCTTTTGCCAGTTGCTCCAATTGCAGGAAGTCCGCATCCTGTTCCGGTGTCAGATCATGGAGAAAAATTCGGTGGGGAAAGAATTCGTTGATCAGATCCAGCTTGGCCTGAAGGCCCGTAGGCGTTGGGGAATTCGTGAGCAGCCGGGCGAAATCGTCGGTCATTTGGTTGAAATCCTTTTGAATATGATATAACCGTCCGGGCACCAGCTTGTCCATGTACTTAAGATTCAGATCCCGCCAGGCCTTTTCATCCATTTCTCCCCGTTTCTTGGCCAGATCGTGGAGTTTTTCCTCCATCACTTTCTGATGATAGGCTTCCCAAGCCATATTGGTGGTGAGCTTAATGATCTTTTTGTCAATGACCTCTTTATAGAGATCGTGCCTGGCCACCTGGTCCTGCAGATAGTTGTCGATGGTTTTGTCGGACAGGATCATCCGCAACCGCAGCTGGTTCCCTTTCCCCAGATGAATCTTGATCCGCTCCCGTTCTTGTACCCGCGGAACAAATCCAGTGTAGAAATTGGGGTCGTAATTATTAAAAAAAACGCCATATGGTTTGTCATTGGTCCAACGGTCCCGGCTGAGCCCGAAGGTCAAACCAGGTAGCATCCATGCCGCCAATATGATAAAGCACACCATCCACAACCATCTCTTGAACATCACCCATCTCCTTTCTCAAGTCCTTATGATAAGGCCTATCCCTTAAGATCGAATATTGGAGCTTCCATCTTTTGCCTTTATACACTGTAACACAATCGTGCGCGCTTTGAAAAGCCCATCTACACAAACCTGGAATTCCGATATAAGGATTGATTGAAAAACATCGTTGGCAAAAGCAAGCTCGCGGGTGTGAGTCAGGAATTTTGAGCTATGGTCTCAGTCGTGT
>JANQDY010000257.1 GCA_028278625.1 Thermodesulfobacteriota bacterium | reverse complement strand
GGCCAAGAGCATCTCCCAAGCCGGGACTCGGAAGGTCCCGGTCAAATCGGAATACGTGGAGGGCCTCTACTTTGCCGGAGACACGGCCAAGGGTTACGGCGTTGCCATGGACTGCGCCATCATCTCCGGCATGATCTGCGCCCAGGCCGTAACAGGGAAGGACTACGGGGTCGTATAGTTCATCCCACAAGTTTCTTTCAGGAGTCGTCTAATGACCTTTCCCTGGGCCGTTCTGGGGAGTTCCGCCACAAAGTGAAACCGTCGGGGCACCTTGTAGTTGGCGATCCGGTCCCGGCAGAAGGCCTTGAGGTCATCGGCGGTGATCCGTGCATCCTGAACCGGTACCACAAAGGCGATGGGAACCTGCCCCAGACGCTCTTCCGGCACGCCGACAACCACGCAGTCCTGAACCGCAGGGTGGGTGTAGAGGACCTCTTCCACCTCCCTGGGATAGATCTTGAACGCCCCGGTGTTGATCATGTCATCCTTGCGGTCCACAATGTAGAGAAAGCCGTCTTCATCCACCCGGCCCAGATCTCCAGTATGATACCAGCCTCCCCGAAGGGCCTTTTCGGTGAATTTCGGCTTGTTGTAGTATCCCCGCATGATGCCGGGACCCCGTGCCAGGATTTCTCCCACTTCGCCGGAAGGCAGATCCTGATCGGCCTCGTCCACCATACGTAGCGACATGCCGGGAAGGGGAATGCCCACAGATCCCTTTTTTTGGAGTTCCATGGGGTTGGAGGTAAGGGTGGCGGCGTTTTCGGTCATGCCGTACATCTCCAGAATGGGGACACCGAAGCGGTCCTTCAGCCGTTGATACAATTCCACCGGCAGACTGGCCCCCCCGCTGGTGATCAGACGCAGCCGGCTGAAATCGGTGTCGATCAGACGGGGAGATGTGAGCACCGCCTGGAAAACAGGGGTCACGGCCCCCATGACGGTGCACTGGTAGCGGCCGAAGTTCTCCAGATAATCGTCCACGTCGAAACGTTCCTGAAGAACGATGGTGGCGCCGATGGTCAGACTGTCCACGATGAAATTGACAATGCCGGTGATGTGGGTCAGGGGGAAAAAGCAGAGCCCCCGGTCGTTTTCGGTCCGGTGTTGAACGTCCGCCACAGAATGGGCGACAGAGAGGGCATTACCGTGGGTGAGCATGACACCTTTGGGTTCACCGGTGGTGCCGGACGTATAAACGGTCAGGAAGATATCGTCTGCCTTCACCCGCTCCAGAGGAACCGATGGCGGGTCCTGGCCCAGTAGGGTGGCGTAGGAGACGCCTCCCGTCGAACCACATGCTCCCACCACAACCGGAATGGGCGTCTGTATCCCCTGCTGATCCAACTGCCCCATGATCTCTGCGTGGGCCTGGAAAGTAATAGCCGCCTTGACGGGGCATTCTTTGAATACATAAGCCAGCTCTTTTCTCTTTAGCATGATGTTCAACGGCACCACTATGGCGCCCAGTCTGGCTGCAGCCAGAAACGAGACCACCACTTCGGGACCATTGGGAATCCCGATAGAAACCACATCACCCTGCCTCACCCCGATAGAAGCCAGCCCTCCGGCCAGCCTGCCGGAAAGGTCATCCATCTTTTCAAATGAGTAAGGCTCATGCCGAAAAACGATCATGGGTTTTTGAGGAAACCTTTGTACTGTTTTTTGAAATACTTCCACAATATTCATATGTTGCTCCTTACGTAATCCCCAAATACGCCCGCTTCACGTGTTCATTGGCCAAGAGATCCTTGGCATCGCCCTCCAAGATGCAGGTGCCGGTCTCTAGGACATAGGCCCGATCTGCGGTACTGAGGGCCATGACGGCATTCTGTTCCACTAAGAGGACCGTCTTCCCTTCCTTTCTGAAGGTGACAATGATGTCTGTGATCTTTTCTACGATCATAGGTGCAAGACCCAAAGAGGGCTCATCCAGCAGGAGAAGCCGGGGTCTAGACATGAGGGCCCGTCCCATGGCCAACACCTGCTGCTCGCCGCCTGAAAGGGTCCCGCCTGCCTGGCGTCTTCGTGCTTTCAGATGCGGAAAAAGCTCATAGACCATGCCCATGTCCCAGGCGATACCTCCTCCGTCCCTTCGCATATAGGCCCCCATCTCCAGATTTTCCTGCACCGTCATGTGGGGAAAGATCTGCCGGCCCTCTGGGACCATGCAGATGCCCCGGTTCACAGCCCGGCTGGGGGAGAGACCGGTCATGTCGGTCCCCTCGAACTGGATCTTTCCGGATGAGGGACGGATGATACCGATGACGCTCTTGAGCAAAGTGGTCTTTCCGGCCCCGTTGGCGCCGATGAGGGCCACGATTGAGTTTTCGGCTACGTGCAGGGACACCCCTTTCAGGGCATGAATGTGGCCGTAATAGGTATGGATAGCATCGACCTCAAGCAAATTGATTTCCTCCCAGGTAGACCTCGATGACCTGAATGTTCCCCTGAATTTCGGCAGGAGTGCCCTCCGCGATCTTGCGGCCGGCATCAAGGACAATGACCCGGCTGCAAAGCCCCATGACAAACTTCATATCGTGTTCCACCAGACAAACCGTGATCCCGTGTGCCTGAATGACCCGGATCACCTCCATAAGCTGCCGGGTTTCTTCCGGGTTGAGCCCTCCGGCCGGCTCGTCCAGCAGAAGGAGTTCGGGCTGTCCTGCCATGCAGATGGCCACCTGGAGCCGGCGCATCTCTCCAAAGGAAAGACTCCTGGCAGGCCGGTCCCGTTTGTCGATCAGCTGATAGGTGTTAAGGACTTCCAAGGCGATCGCCCGAGAACGCTCTTCCTCATTCCTGGCAGAGGGGGCTCCTGCCATGGTCTTCCAGAACCCTGCCACGAACCGGCGGTGTGAGCCGATGAGGATATTTTCCTCCACGGTGAGACCGGGGAAGAGACTGGTATGCTGGAACGATCGGATAATCCCCCTCTGGGCGGCCACATGAGGTCCCTTTCCGGCAATATCCTCCCCTTTCCAAATGACAGATCCATGGGTGGGGGGCAGGGTGTTGGTAATGCAGTTGAACAGGGTGGTCTTTCCGGCCCCATTAGGTCCGATTATCGCCAGTATTTCCCCCTGATCCACATGCATGTCCACCCGGTCCACGGCAGCCAACCCGTGAAAGCGTTTGGTAAGGTCTTCGACCTGAAGGATCATGATGAACCTCCTGCGGACCGAGGTTTCGAAAAAACCCGATCCTTCAGCTCACCGGCGATGCCGCCGGGCAGGAACAGGATAACTAGGAGCAGAATGACCGCATAGATGGTATTCCGATATTCGGATGCCATGCGCAGGGCCTCTGGAATGATGGTCAGAAGTGTGCTTCCCACCACCGGTCCCGCCAGCAGGGCCGCACCCCCGAAAATCACATTGATCAGGGTCTCGAAGGACTGGATCACGGTAAAGGAAACCGGGCTGATAAACCGGAAATAGTGGGCATAAAGGCTCCCGGCCAGACCTGCGAAGAATGTGCTGATGATGAAGGCCATGAGTTTGTATTTCATGGCGCGGATACCCACGGCCTCGGCCAGGACTTCGTTTTCCCGGATCGCCGTTAGGGATCGGCCCAGATGGGATGAGAGGAGTTTTCGTATGAAAAAGAAAGTGACGGCCAGTACCAGTAGGACCAGAAAATAATAAGGGATCTTGGCCTTGAACGAAACGATCCCCAAAAAGGGAAGTACCAGGGTGCCCGGAGAGGGAATGCCAGGCATGCCCTGGGACCCACGGGTCAGGTCCACCCAGTTCACAAAAATCAAACTCATGATCTGGCCGAATCCCAACGTCATGATGGAGAAATAGGGACCCTTGGTCTTGAGGGAGGGATAACCGATGATGACGCCGAAAACAGCGGCAACGAGGCCGGCCAGAGGAAAGGCCAGCCAGAAGGAGAGGTTGAGATTCAGTGTCAGCAAGGCTGAGGCGTAGGCCCCGATCCCGTAAAAGGCCGCTTGACAGAAAGACACCAGGCCCAGATACCCCACCAGAAGCCCGAGACTCAGGGCCAGGATCGATGATATTCCGGCCATGATCATGAGATGCAGGTAGTAATCCGGCATGCCGAATGGCAGGAGGATCAGGGCGATGCCAATAACTCCGTATATGGTGTATGCCTTTGACATATGAACTGTGCTTCGAAACGTGAAGCTGTAAACTCGAAACTTGGTGTAATTCAGCCTACATCTTATGGCCAAACAATCCCGAAGGCTTCAGCAGCAAAACCAGGATCAGGATGATGAAGGCAAAGGCGTCTGTGTACTGAGAAGAGACATAGCCGCCACCCAGGGACTCGGTGACCCCTAGAATGAGTCCTCCAGCAATGGCGCCCCAGATGCTCCCCATGCCTCCCAGGATCACTACCACAAACCCCTTGAGCTGAGGCATGAACCCCATATTGGGGTGGATTACGAAGATGGCCCCGATCAGCCCGCCGGCCGCCGCAGCCAGGGCACAGCCGAGAGCAAAGGTAATCGAATAGATGCGATCCAGTTTTACACCCATGATAGCCGCTGCTTCCCGGTTTTGGGCCGTGGCTCGCATGGCTTTGCCGACACGCGTTTTTTGAATGAAAAAATAGAGCCCCGTCACCAGGATGATGGAGGTCCCGAAGAGAAAAATCCTCGGAAGCGTTACCGTGACCTCTCCAAAATGACACAGCACCTTGGAATAGGGTGTCCGCATGATACGGGCATCGGATCCGAAGAAGAGCTGAGCCAGGCTTTCGAGCAGCACGAGGATCCCCACGGAGACCAGCAGAACGCTCAGCTCGGATTTGTCTCGAAGCGGCTTGAAAAACAGCTTCTCGATGAGAATGCCGAACGGGATGCTGGCCCCCATAGCTACGGCCATGGACAGGAAGAAATCAAGCCCGGCCCGCTGAACCAGAAAATAGGTCAGATAGGCGCCCATCATATAGATGGATCCATGGGCCAGGTTGATCACATCCATGATCCCGAAGATGATGGTCAGGCCCAGGGCGATCAGCACATAACTGCTCCCCATGGTCAGGCCGTTGACGATTTGCTGTAGAAAAATGTCCATGCGTACCTGAATTCTCTCACAAAGCCCTCAAAACTCCCGGGTGCAGCCTTCTTTGACCATCCCGGATATTTCCCCGGGTGCTCTGCCTCTCCGGGAGGGGCTGAGGACGCTTTGCAAGCGCATTATTTTTGGATATAGAAACACTTTTCCTTGACCCAGCCGCCCTTCTCATAGCGGCCGATGCAAGCGTCAATGTTGACCTGGCCGTTGTCAAAGATATCCAGGGCCCCTGAAAGAGGAGCGGATTTAAGGACCTCTATTGCCGCCGCATTCATCTTAGCACGAACCTTTTCGGCATCGGTTACCGATCCGGCCAGTTCCAAGGCCCGGGCCAAGACCCTCACCATGTCATAGGAGTAGGCAGGATAGAATTGTGGGACGCTCTTGAATTTGCCTTGATAGGCTTTAACAAAAGCCGCTTTTTCAGGAGAAACATACAGATCAAAAGGGGCCACGGAGCCATAGATCCCTTCCATATTCTCTTTGCCTGCCACCTCAATAGAGGTCTTGTCAAAAGACTCGGTCACCACGATCTTGGACTTGATGCCCAGTTCCTTAAGCTGCTTCACAATGAGGCCGGCTTCCTTGCCTGCCGCGATCACAAAGATCGCTTCGGGCTTGGCCGCCTTGATGCTCGTGAGCTGCGGGTAGAAATCCACGGCCCCATGCTCAAACCACTCTTCCTTGACCATCTTGCCGCCGGCCTTTTTGACCGCATTACCAAAGGCCTTAGTCCAGCCGCGGCCGTAGTCGCTGGTATCTCCAATGGTGGCAAATTCCTTCCATCCCAGCCCGGTCACCAGTGTCTCGGCCAGACCGCGGGCCCCCATGTCGAGGGTCGCTGCCACCCGCACCACCAGCTTATTTCCCTTTTTGGTGATGTCCGGATGTACGGAATGGCAGATCATCATGATGCCCAGGTCTTCGTTAAAGGCCATATTGGCCAGGGTACAGCTGCTACACACCGGTCCGAGAATAAAATGGACCTTTTCCATGCCCATCTTCTGAAGGGCCGCCACCGATTCCTTCGGATCGCATTTGTCGTCGTAGATCACGGGGTCGAATACATACGACTTGTCGCCTACCTTGATGCCCCCCTTGCCATTAATGTCACCCACAGCCATTTCCACACCTTTGAAATAATTCTGTCCGTAAACGGCTACCGGACCCGACATGGGGTACAGAACACCCACCTTTACCCTATCAATCCCCATGGCTGGAGAAACCACCATGGCCACTACACCCAGCGCCATTAGACACATCCATACATACTTTTTCATAACTTCCTCCCTATAGGATTTTCGATTGCCGATTCACGATTGAGACAGCTTGTTCAGCTTCATTCCATCAACCCTGTCCCCACTTCCATTCACTTTCATCATGCTTTTTCATCCCGCTAATCGTCCAATCATCCCGATCATGTACCCACGCTACGTCCCCAAAAACGCCTTTATCACCCTGTTGTCCTCCAAGAGATCCCCACTTCGACCTTCAAGGGTCAGTTCCCCGTTTTCCATAACATAGCCATATCGGGCCAGTCCCAAGGCCATCCGGGCGTTCTGTTCAACGAGCAGGAGGGACATGCCCTCCTCACTGATTCGCCGCAGACGCCGCGCCAGCTGCTTGACCAGCAGGGGGCTCAGGCCCAGAGAGGGTTCATCCAGCATGAGAAGCCTGGGCTCCGCTATGAGGGCACGGGCCACGGCCAGCATCTGCTGCTGCCCCCCGCTGAGACTGCCTCCCTTGGCGTGCAGCCGGGCCTTCAAATCCGGGAACAGACTGAACACCCGTTCAAGTTTTGGGGCGATTCGTCTTTTGTCCTTTTGAAGAAAGGCGCCCACCTTGAGGTTTTCCAGGACCGTCAGAAAAGGGAAAATCTTTCTTCCTTCCGGGACCTGGACAATGCCGAGACGGGCCACATCCGGGGCGTTCAGTTCGTCAATGCGATGTCCCATGAAAAAGATTTCCCCCCGGGTGACCGAGGCCAGTCCGCTGATGGCGCTGAAGGTGGATGTCTTTCCTGCGCCATTGGCTCCAATGATAGTCACAAACGCATCTGTCTCCACCTTCATGAAAAGCTCCCTGACAGCCTCCACACTGCCGTAGGCAACCGTCACATCCTTTAACTGAAGCAGCGTTTCAGACATCGTCGTCCATGCCCAGATAGGCTTCTACCACTTCTTTCCGGTTCATCACATCCGCAGGATCGCCGTCTGCGACCCTGCGCCCCGAATCCAGAACCATGACTCTTCGGCAGAGCGACAGGAGGGTGCGAATGTTGTGTTCCACCAGAAGGACCGTCACGCCCTCGTCAATTACCCGTTGAATGGCCCCGGCTACCAGCCGGGTTTGCGAGAAGTCCATGCCGGCAAGGGGTTCGTCGAGGAGGAGCACCGTGGGACGCGCAGCAAAGGCCATGGCAATACCCAACGCCCTCTGTTTTCCATGGGGCAGCATGGGGGCCGGTACGTCCATGTCCTCCTCGAGATTGAAAATCGCCACAATCTCACGTGCCCTTTTTTCCAGTGCCTCTTCCTCCGCCAAATAAGCACGGGTATTAAAGAATGACTGAAGAAAACCGGTCCGGGACTGGAGATACCCGCCCCTCAAAACACTCTCCAGGACCGTTGCATCGCCGTAGAGAACATTGGATTGAAAGGTCCGGATGATCCCCATGGCCGCAATCTGGTCTGCCCGCAGACGGGAAACTGTTTTGCCTTGAAAAAAAACATCCCCCTGCGAGGGTTTGTAATAGCCGCTCAATATATTCAAGAAAGTTGTTTTTCCTGATCCGTTGGGCCCTACAATTCCCAGCACCTCACCCCGGTCCAACTCCAGAGATACCCGGTGGAGTGCCCGAAGGCTACCGAAGTCCTTCACCACGTGTCTGGTTTCAAGAAACGCCATTCCTCTTTCAACCATCCATCCGAACTATAATATCCGCTCACTCCAAGCCTTTTCCGCCCGCCATCCCCAAACGCGCAAAAACCCGTTTCACATCCATCAGTCCGCCTGGAAGGAGCCAGATGACTGCCAGAACCAGGAGGCCATAACTCAAAGGGCGTAGTCCTTCAAAGAGAATTCCCATATAGATACCCGACAGGGTCAAGAGAATCGCACCCAGGACCGGACCCGCCACAGGCGAACCGATGCCACCCACCACACACATCATCAGCACGGCAAACGACTGGGCCCCGGTAAAAAGGGGTGGCCCCACCCAAAGCAGGTAGTGCACGTAAAGGGCGCCGCCAACGCCGGTGAAAAAAGCCGCAAGGGTAAACATGATGACCCGGTACTTCATCAATTGCATGCCCAGATGCTCGGAAAGAATGTCGTTTTCCGCCACGCTCCGCGAGATTCTTCCCAGGCGGCTCCGGTCGATTCTCCAGAATATCAGACCGGCGACCGCCACAAGGGCAACACCCAGATAATAAAAAGGGAGTGCGCTTCGGGAAAAGCTGATCACAAGACCCCCGATGGTCAGGTCATCCGGGACCGTGATCGCGATTCCGGTGGGTCCCAGGGTGACATCCGACCAGTTCAGAGTGATAATGGTCGCAATCTCTCCAAATGCCAGGGTGGCGATGGCAAAGTACAGTCCGCCGATCCGCAGGACCACAAGGCCAAGAAGACAGGCCACCAGCGCCGCGGCAAAACCGGCGGAGGGAAGTGTCAACCAGATGGAGATTCCCGCGTTCGCGGACAGGATGGCCGCCGTATACCCACCGATGGCCATAAACGCGGCCTGGCCCATACTGATTTGCCCCACACGGAAAACAGCGGCAAAACCGACGGCGCAGAGACACCAGACAGTTGATTCAATCAGCGTGGCCAATAAAAATCGATCCCGAACAACCAGGGGGAACAGGATCACCAGCAGACCGACCAGTCCGGTGGTCGCCATTTTTTTTAAGGGAAGCGCCATGGTCGCTACTTCTCCGAAAAACCGAACAAACCCCGTGGTCTCACCAGAAGCACGGCGATGACTACCACAAATGCCATGAGCTGGGACCAGAATCCCAAATAATAGGCGCCCACACTCCCGATGGCTCCCAGGAGGATTCCCCCCAGAACCGCCCCCATAAGGCTACCCATGCCCCCGATGACGATGGCCAGAAGCGCCATGATCAGCGGGGTATTCCCGATCCAGGGATCCACGTAAAAGATGGGGGCCATGATGCCGCCGGCCAAAGCGGCCAGTCCGCATCCGATTCCCATGACCAGGGAGCCCAGTCTCGCAACATGAATGCCGAAAAGGCGGGCGGCCGTGGGTTCCTGTGCCGAGGCTCGAATGAAAAGGCCCAGACGGGTACGGTTTAAGAAAAGATAAAGCCCCGCCATCAGCAGCACCGCCACGATGACGGTGAACGCTCGTTCCATGCTCAATGCCACTCCCCCCGCCTGAAGGGTGCCGGGAAAGGCCGACATGACCGACTTGGGAGAGGGTCCGAAAATGAGCGTAATAATACCTTCAAAAACGCTGATGATGGCAATGCTTGCCACCACCACCTGCATGGGCTGGGCAATGGTGCGATAGACGATTCTTTCCACCAGGACGCCGATTATGCCCACGGCCAGTGCCGCAACCAGGAGTCCCACGAAAAAGCCGCAACCGGCCTTTTCAAAAACGCAGTAGACGGCATAGGCCCCCATCATGTAGAACTGTCCGTGGGCAAAATTGAAAATACCCATGATGCTGAAGACCAGCACCAGGCCCGATGCCATTAAGACGTAAATGGCGGATAGAACCAGAGCGTCCAGCCATATTCCAACCGGCATGTGTTTTCCCCAGATGGTCGATTAATGGTCAAAAAAGGCGAAAAAAACTTGGTGCACGAAAAACATTCCAGTCAAATGGTCGACGAATTCTCGAACATCTTCTTGATTTCCCGCTTCAGGATCTTCCCGACCCCTGTCTTGGGAAGTTCGCCAAGGATCAAAATCTTCTTGGGTGTTACAAAATGATGAAGATGCTCTGACATATAGTTCAGCAAATCGGATTCAGTGGTGTTTTTCCTGTTTTTCAGGACCACGGCGGCCGCCACCTCTTCCCCGTATTTGGCATCAGGCATGCCGACCACGGCCGCTTCCAGGACCGCGGGGTGCTTCAGAAGGAGATTCTCTGAAACGCCCGGATCGATGTTTTCCCCGCCTTTGATGATGAGATCTTTCTTGCGGCCCACGATGAACAGCTCACCCTCCGGGTCCAGCCGGCCAAGATCACCGGTATAGAGCCATCCGTTCCTTAAGGCGGCAGCCGTGGCTTCCGGCTTGTTCAAATAACCCTTCATGACACCGGGCCCCCGGCAGATAATCTCGCCTTCCCGTCCCTTGGGCACGGCATTTCCCCGGTCATCCACCAGCATTAGTTCGAGACCCGGAATCGGCGGGCCCACGGACCCCGGTTTCAGCGGCGCGTCCTCCCGTTGCCTGGACACGGTGGGTCCGGCTTCGGTAAGACCATAACCGTGGTAAATATTGACGCCGAACCTTTCCATGGCAGACACGAGCGTCTCCCGCGCAAGGGGGGCGCCGGCACAGATCATCCGTTTGATCGATGCCATGCTGTGGCGGCCGGGATCATAGGATTCCAGCATCATGGCGATCATGGTAGGGACGAAAAAGGCTACCGTTATTCTGAAATCTCTGATATCATCAAGCACTTTTTCGGCATTAAACCGCGGCAGGAGTACCATGCCGCAACCGAAGAAGCAGGTCTCATGATACCCCAAAACGCCGAAAATGTGGTTCATGGGAACGGTGATGATATATCGGTCCTTTGCCGTGGGGGGCCAGACCCGTGCCCCCTGTCGCAGGCTGGATTCCAGGTTATGGTGGGTCAGCATCACCCCTTTGGGAAACCCGGTACTGCCGGATGTGTACATGAGCATGGCTATGTCACTGGGGGAGACCTGGGCAAGGGTTTCTTCGCCAGGTGAACCTTTCAGCAGTGCTTGATAGGAGCGTCCCTTCTCTTGGGTGGTCCTATCCACCAAGATCAATTCCGGCGAGCGGTCAACTTTCCGCAATGCCTCCAAGACTTTGTCTGAAACCTTTTCTTCGGTGATCACGATTTTTGCGCCGGAATCCTTAAGGATGTACCGGATTTCGGAGGGGGTAAGCATGGAGATCACCGGAAGAAAGACGCCGCCGGCCCGAATGATGCCGTTAATGATCTCCGGAACCTCCGGGATGTTGCCGACGCAGACGGCCACCACGTCACCGGGTTCCAGCCCGAGCCAGCCGAGTCCCGCGGCCAGGGCACAGGCCCTTTCACGGATGTCGACATTGGTCAGGACCCGTAGTCTTTCATCTCCCTGATAGAGAAGCTGATCATAGGTTCCAAACCTGCCTATCCCTTCATCCAGCATTCGTGCCAGGTTCATCGGCGCACCCTCTGTTAGAACTTGGATTCAATTTTCAGTGGCTATTTCTTCAAAGCCCGGTCCGCATGTGAAGATCCCGTAGACCGGCCCCCGGTCTTTTAACCGCGTATTACCTGCACCTGGGGTTGTAATCGGCCGTCGCCGGAATGGCGACACTCTTGGCATCGAACGTCACGATATTTGGTCCCAACCAGGGGAAGTTGATTTTGGGATCGATGCTGCCGTTAAACCAGGGGTTGGGATCCAGCGTCACTTCGCCGCCGTAGAGCGGTCCGACCACCTGATGGTCACAGGCCCGCATGGTCCATGTCCCCACCGGCGTTTCATAGGAAAAGCCTTCAAGGGCCGTTATCAACTTGTCCGGTTTGACGGAACCGGCCTTTTCAATGGCCGCAAAGACCATTTTCCATGCAATGGCCGTCCTTCCGATGGAGGTTTCCGGCCACCACAGGAGATAATCTTTTTCCTTGCTCCCCACCTTTTCGTAATACCTCTTGATAAAATCCTTGTTTTCGGGCGTATCCACGCGAAGGGTGTAATCATAGGCATGAAAGATGCCCACGGCGGTGTCCTTTAATTCGTTCTCCAAATAGGGATCCAGGCCAAAGGTCATCACAAAGGGAAAAGGAGATTTAAGGCCCAGTGCCCGGGCTTGCTTGACCAGTAAGAGCGCGTCGATGCCCCAGTTGCTGGTAAAGATGGCATCGGCGCCCGCGGCCTTGACTTTGGTGATATAGGGGCCGAAATCTTTTGTGGAAATGGGATGGAAATCCTTGCCCACGATCTTGGCGTCGGGCAGGTACTTTTTCAGTTCTCGCTCGAATGTCTTGGCCATGTCATGGCCCCATGCATAGTCCTGACAGATGATATAGAATTTTCGATACGGCTTATCCGCCATCAATTGGGCCAGGGCCGAGGCGAAACCGTGCGCGGTTAATGCAAACCGAAAGGTATAGGGGCTGAAGAACTTTCCTTGAAGAGAATTGGCAAGTACCCCGTAGTTGATGAGGGGAATTTTATAGGATGTGGCGAATTTGTGCATGGCGATACCGATGTGGGTGCCGGTGCCGAAACCGATGAGGTCGACCTTTTCCTCCAAAATCAGTCGTTTTGCCTTGCGCACCGAAACGTCCGGTTTGAGTTCATTGTCGGCGGTGACAATCTCCAGTTTCTTTCCGAGGAGTCCCCCTTTTGCGTTCTGCTCCATGACGGCGAATTGGGTTGCGGCCAGATAGAGTCGTCCCGCATATTCAAAGGGGCCTGAGAAGGGATCGATGAGTCCGATTTTGATGGTGTCTTGGGCCACGGAAGACCTTGGCATCAAGAAAACAGCGGACAAAGCGAAAACAACGCACAGCGATAAAACGGTCTTCCGACCAAATGACATGAACATGGTATCCTCCTTTGTTGCCAAATTTTGTCTTAGGTTTCCGATAGGTTCTTATTTCATCTGTTCATTATCGATCGCAATCCCTTCAACTTTGCTCAAACCGCTCACCCCCTTTCGATCCCGTACTCAAACCTCCAGATAGCGCTTTCTGATATCTTTTGCCGTTTTCAGTTCGTCACCGGTGCCGTGAAAAACAATTTGCCCTCTGGACATCGCATAGGCGCTGTCCGCCAGGGCCAGGGCCATGTCCATGGATTGTTCCACCAGCAGGATGGAGACACGGGCCTCTTTGACGGAGATCAGAATTTCCCGCACCTTTTCGACGATCAAAGGTGCCAGGCCCTCCGTCGGTTCATCCACCAGCAGAACCTCGGGGTTTCCCATGAGGGTCCTTCCGATGGTGAGCATCTGTTGTTCGCCACCGGAAAGATTGCTTCCCCTTTGATGGTTCCGCTCGCCAAGCCTTGGAAAAAAGGAATAGATGCGATCAATGGTCCAGGGATTGTCGGAACGGGAGCCGGGTTTCATGCCGACCATCAGATTCTGTCGCACCGAGAGCTTGGGGAATATGCGCCGTTCCTCGGGGACATATCCGACGCCCAGCCGGCAGATGGCATGGGGTTTCAGGCCCACCGTGTTCACCCCCTTATAAAGGATTTCGCCTTTCCTGGGACGGACGATGCCGGCAACGGACTTGAGAAGGGTGGACTTTCCCACCCCGTTTCGTCCCAAAAGGCTCACCGTCGCGTCTTTTGGAATCTTTAGGGAGACCCCTTGCAGAATGTGGCTTTCACCATAGTAGGCGTGTATGTCATTCACCTCCAGCAGCACCGGCATTCCTCCCGAGATATGCGTTCTTGACGGCTTCACTGGCCCTGACCTCCTTTGGCGACCCGGTGATCAAAAGTCCGCCATAGCTGAGGACCGTGATCCGATCGGCAAGGGTGAAGACCACATCCATGTCGTGTTCCACCACCACCAGGGTCTTTCCTTGGGTCAGTGTTTTGACCAGTTCCATAAATCCTTTCGTCTCTTCCACATCGAGACCCGCCATGGGCTCATCCAGCATCACAACGGCGGGGTCAAGGGCCAGTGCCAGTGCCAGTTCCAGTTTTCTCTGCCACCCGTAGCTCAATTCCGTTGCCGGCACATCCCTTGCCTCCGCCATTCCCACCAAGTGCAGGATCTCTTCCGTTTGCCCTTTGATCTTTTGGGACCGGCCTAGAAGGGAATTAACACTGAAGCGCCGGTTCACTTTGCTGACAATGGCATTTCGAATGTTCTCGTAGACGGTCATTTTGGGAAAGTTGTTGATCAACTGAAAAGACCTGGAAAGGCCCATCCGGGCGATTTTGTGAACGGAGCGGCCCGTGACGTCACGGCCCATGAGGCGGATGGTGCCTTGTGAAGGTTTGTACCGGCCTGTGATGATATTAAAAAGGGTGGACTTGCCGGCGCCGTTGGGACCGATGATGGCGTGCCGCTCCCCTTTTTCGATTATAAGGGATATGTCCGTGAGGACTTGAAGACCCGAGAAGTCCTTATGGATATGTTCCAGCGTCAATACGCCCATGGTCTATTTTGCCGCCTTTCGCCCGAAAAGCCGTTTGACCGGTGCCAGGTCAAAAAGACTGCTCACACCCCCTTCAAGGTACATGACCACCACGATGAACAGGATGCCGAAGTAGAGCCACCAATGATCCGTAATGTCGGAAATCCAGTCCTGAAACAGCATGAAAAATATGGCGCCCACAATGGGGCCGGCAAATCGACCCGTGCCCCCCACGATGGTCATGAGGACCACCGCGAATGACATATTGGCATCAATGGCGGTGGTCGCCACGAACTCCTGGAATAGGGCGTATAAGGCGCCGGCAATGCCCGCCAAGGCGCCGGCAAAGGAAAAAACGGTCAGTTTGGTGAGATACGTATTGTACCCCAGAAAAGCGGCCCGCTCTTCGTTTTCTCGCATGCAGACCACGGCGTTTCCCAAAGGCGTCTTAAGAAACAGGTAGGCGGCCAGGATACCAAAGACCACGAAGAAGAGGGTCACCCAATAGAGATTGTGAATGTCCATCAGGGAAAGATTGCCGAGGCCGGGAAAATAGAGATCGGGCCGCATGACCGGCATGCCGTCGTCGCCGTTGGTGACGCTTCGCCATTTCAGGGCCACGGCATAAAAGAACATCTGAAAGGCCAGGGTGAGAAGAGCGAAATAGGTGCCGCCCAATCTCACGCAAAAGGCACCGATCAGAACCGCTGAGAAAAGGCCCGATGCCGCGGCCACCACCATGACGAGCAATAAAGGGGTACCGCCGAGATGGTTGAACATAAGCGCCGCCGCATAGGCACCCACCCCGAACATGGCGGCAAATCCGAAAGGAAGGAGCCCCGCGTATCCCAGAAGTAGATTGAAACTCACGGCGAACAGGCAGTAGATCAGTACTTCGGTGGCCATGTGCACTTTCATTTCAGGGACGATCAACGGGAGGAAGACCACGAACGCCGCTCCCGGCAATTTCCAGCCATGATGGAAGAGGTGAAAACGGTTCATTCTTTTTCTCCCATGAGACCGGTGGGCCGGACCACCAGAATGATGGCCATGAAGAGGAACTGGAATATCATGGCGAGCCTGGGAACCCAGAGGATACCGAAGGAATGCAGCTCCCCGATAAGAATGGCGGATATCAGCGCCCCGAACAGGCTACCGAATCCGCCGATGACGATGACCACGAAACAGTCAAGGAGAACATCGAGACCCATACTTGGATAAACGCTTAAGAAAGGTGCCGCGATCACCCCGGCAACCGCCGCCAGTGCCGCGCCTCCGGCGAAAACGCCCATGAAAAGCCGGGGCGCGTTGGTGCCCAACACATCGACCATTTCGGCGTCGGAAACGGCCGCCCGCATCAGTATGCCGACGCGGGTTTTCGTCAGAACCAGGGCCAATGCCAATAGAACCATTCCGGAAAAGAAGAGGATAAACAATCGGTAGACCGGATAGGTGCCGCCGAAAAGGGGTATTTCCCCTTGAAAGAGCCTGGGAATATCCACCGGCAGTGGATTGCTGCCCCAAATCATGCGGACCAGCTCTCCAAGGATGTAGAAGAATCCGAAGGTAACCAGCAATTCCGCCACGTGGCCCCGGCTGTGGGCTTTTCGAAGGAAGAAACGTTCAATGATGATGCCGATAATGGCAACGACCATGGGGCTGATAATGAGGCTCAGCCAGAAGCTGTTGGTTAAAACGGTGACTGAGTAGGCGATATAGGCGCCAAGCATATAAAAACTGGCATGGGCAAGATTGAGCACGCCCATCATGCCGAAAACCAGGGTCAAGCCCGAGGCCACCATGAAAAGAAGCATGCCGTAGACCAAACCGTGAATGGCCATCATTGCATAGATTTCCATCGGAGATTACCCTTCCGCTTAGCCAAGTCCCAAAGATATTTTCACGGCTTGAGCCAGTCGTTGACATCCAGTAGCGGATTTTCTCCCAGATACACCTCTTCCTTCCCCTTGATGATGCCCATGGCACAGGGGTAACCGAAAACCACCGGTGAACCGTAAATCTCTTCCCCCGAGGTGGTATATTTGCCGAGGAACGTTTCAAATGTGCCGCCCCGGAAGATCTTCATCGCCTTGTCCGGATCCGTGGCGCCTGCCTGTTTCAACGCTTCAAAATACTGGGCCATATGGTTGAGCCCCCATCCGAAGGATCCCACGTAGGTGAGAGGTTTACCGAATTTCCTCTCAAAGCGGGCTTTGATCCGTTCGGCCATCTCGAGGTAGAAGGGGTTCACTTTGACAGTTCTGAGCTCCCAAGGGGCCGGTCGATCGCTGCAGATGCCCTGAGCCGCCTCGGCGCCGGACAGCTGGACGAAAAGACCGGGATCGATGAGGGTTCCGGTCTCGGTGATGGGCCACTTGAGCCCGGCTTCCCAGCGTTGTTTGGCCAGCAATGCCACCTCCAGAACGTTTCCACCCACGCTGACCAGTTCGGTTTCCGCCTCCTTCATCTTGGCGATGTAAGGCGTGAAGTTCTTTGTGCCTTCGGGATAGTAGACCCGCGTGACCCCGATGCCGTATTTGTCCATGAGGTCCTTGTCCAGAGCCCGATTGTCGGCCTCCGTGAACTGCTTGGCGGAGGCCGTTGGACCGGTAAAACAGAGTTTCTTGAATTCGGGATATCCCTTCATGGCAGCCACGGCCTGGTAAAAGACCATCTCATTGGAAGGGGTGCCGAATACCACGTAAGGGTCCTTTTTGGGGCTGTAGGTCACGCCTGAGCCGGTGCGGCAGATGAAAATGACTTTTTCCTTGTTGGTGACGGGGGCGATGGCGGACATCCCGGCGCCGAAGTATCCCAAAATGACGGAGACGTTGTTTCGATAGATAAGATCTCTGGCGGCCTTGGCACCGGGAGCCGGCATGTACTGACCGTCACCGAAGAAAAGTGTTACCTTGTAAGCGTCATCACCGACCTTAAGACCACCGTCTTCGTTGATCAATTCCGCGAATATCTCCATCTGGGGTCTGATGGCCAGCCCCCAGGGTGCCGCCGGACCGGTGAACGGCATGATGCAACCCACTTTCAGTTCTTTTTCCCCGGCATGAAGGGGAACCGCAAAGAACCCGATCAGCATCATTGACATGATAACCCATACGACCTTCATTTCTTTCGTCAAATACCTTCTTTCCATCTCTGCCACCTCCTGTTTGTGAAAGAATTTGATGCCGCAATGTCTTTCTGAACGTCGAACCAATCGGTCCGTTTGTCTTATTTAAACAGTTTGCTTTTTAGGGTCGGATGTGCCTCATAGAAGCCTTCGATATCGGGAAGAAAGTCGAAAATGACCGGATATCCAGGTGGCACCGCTTCCACCTCCAATTGGGTTTTGCAGTCCGGGCAATAGTACTCCCGAATGATGTTCCACCCGGGGTCCGCCACATGGGGCGCCGGCATGATCTCTCCCATGATCTCTTCGGTATCCCTGACATAGATGAGCGCTTCCATCTTCCAATTCTCCGTATGCTCGCAGAATTCGAATCCGCATTCACACTTGACCATGAACTTCCATTGTCCATTCATGTGTTTGCGAACGATATAGAGATGCTCTCCCAGGCAGAGCACGATGGTGTCGGACCAGGGTACTCGATCCTGATGGATGGCCAGGACCTTTTCAAAGCGGTCCGGATCCTTCTGTTCGCTCATGATCCGTTTGGTGGTGGGCCAGGGCAGTTGGCCGTCGATCAGAGATGCAATGGTTTCTTTGGTATACGTGGGCATTGATATCCTCCCTTCATTGTTGACGGCTAAAATTCGAAATCATCCGGCAGTTCCCAGAACTTCTTGAATTCGTCCGCCCACGGCCGGGACAGGGACAAACTCTCCCGGTACATTTGCTGAACCGGGTCGGACAGTTCCCCGTTCAATATCCGTTCCCGCTCCGCCTTCCACCACTCTCTTGTCGGAATGCCCCTTTGACCCCGCTGCTCCCGGATTTGATCCCTCAAATCCATGGTTTTTTCCGTGTTTGCTTTCCATTCCCGGGTTTTCCGGTCCTTTTCCGCAACAACACCCAACACGGATTCAACGGTGTCGGGCAAGGCATATCCGTTGTTCAGGTCCTTTTCAACAAGTTCCACCGGTCGCTCGATGGGGTCGCCGTAGCCGGGTCCGCCCTGCCAGAAGGTCACATAGACATCATGGGAATGAAAGGGTGTGGGGAACATGATACTGGCGTCGTCACAATGAAGATCGCCTTTGACGAATCTCTCTATCTCCGAGTTTTTCGGGTCGCCCTCAAAGGAAGGGTAGGGCCCTTTGTCTTTGAATGTTTCCGGCAGATCCGTGTTCTGGGCAAATATCTTCCGCCGGCAGACCCGGGCGCTGGGATAGCCGCCGAAAAGGCCGCAATTGTCAAAGACCTTTCCGGGTCCAGCACTGGTGAGTTCAATGTCGTTACTGCCCCACATGAGGAGAACCGAATGAAAGCCGTGTCCCCCCCGGTATTTGCCAAGGCCCCCGGATCCGGGAATGATTCTTCTGCCCAGATAGATCTGAGGAAAGACCAGTTCCCAGATTTCCATGTTCCCCATATCCGATTCCGGATTCCACATGGCATATCCGCTGTCCAGCCCGTCCATGATCCCCCTGGCGCCCATTCCCGAGGCGCACAATTCGAAATTGATGCCCCCCATGGGATTCCCGTATTGATCGGTGCCCCCCCACTGGATCAGTCCGGTATGCCCGTACCCGGAAATGATTTCTTCACGGTAGCCCCTTGAATAAAAACTGCGGGACATACAACGAAAGACCGCGTTAAAGGTCACCATCAACGGCCCCCAGGTGGCGGAGAGGGACACATAGGGCCAGTCGGGATTGGCCCATGAGCCAAAAGGGTACGCCTGTTCCGTGGCATAATAAGCACCGTCGTTGACTTTTCCGTCATAGGCCAGCATCTGGGTGATGCTGACCCACAGGCCGCCCTGCATGGCCGGAAGGGAACTGTTCGCCGGAGAATAGGTCCATTTACTGGCGCCGTTCATGCCCAGCTTGAGCTTGCCGTCCGGTTTCACGGTGACCTCCACGGGGGCATGAAGAATCATGTCTTTGGCGGCAATTGAGGGGAGCGGGGCCCCCTTTTGAGGAACATCGTAGAAAGAAGCGGCCCGGTATCGGCCCGGGAAAAGCCTTTCCTTCACGCGTCCAGAAAAAAGAAGCCTCCCTTCTTCGATGGTCTCCCGGGTAAAGTTCTTGTAATAATCTACCCCGAATTCATTGATAATGCCATTTAATGCCTCGCGCATGATGTGGCAGCCGGCGAGCCGTGCCTTTTCATCCAGATTCCAGTGGACGGCCCCCCGAAGATTTCTTTCACACCGAATCTGATAGGTTCGAAAGATGCGATCGTTTTCACCGACCTTTTCACAGGTGAAGTAAAGACCGTCTCCGAATCGGTTGATGGTGGAAAGGGGTATCCCTCCCGCATCCACGCCGCCGATTTCCATCACGTGGGTGACGGCCCCGATCCAGGCAATGAGTTCATCCCCGTAAAAAACCGGAATAAGGGATTGAACGTCCGCCGTGTGGGCATCCCCCACCAGGGCGTCGTTGTTGATAAAGATATCCCCTTCACGGATGCCCACATCCTCTTCGTAATTCTGTCTTATCATCCACTTGATGGCCTCGCTCATGGTATGGACATGGACGATAATGCCGGTGGACAGGGCAATGCAGTCGCCTTCCGGTGAGTAGAGAACAAAGCAGAGTTCTCCCAGTTCCCGGACAATGGGGGAGGCTGAGATATGAAGGGCCGTCTCCCTTGCAGCCACAATGCCGCCGCGGAGTCGCGAAAAAAGCCGTTCGTATTTCAGGGGGTCGTCCTGCTTCAGCGAAAGGGCTTTCACTCCGTAGCAGGATCCTGTTTCGATTAATAGATCCTCGCTTTCCTTCAGCATTTGGCCCAGTGTTTTTCCGTTCCAACCGATACCCATGATGATGCACCCCCTTTCTATTGTTCGAGCCAGAATATGCGGTAGGCATCCAGCTTTGCCTGGTAGTCCATGGGAACCACGAATGTGGTTGCAGGATGTTCCACAATGGCCGGCCCTTCGATGACATTTCCGGGCTGGATAAGGTCCATTTCCCATGTGCTGAAGTCTTTCCACTGACCACGCCAGTAGACCTGACGGTTTCCTTTGAAGGCTTCCTTCGGAGGCTTGCTATCTCCTGATGGGTGTTCAGCCAGCTTCGGCTTGGTTGTTTCAACGGAGGCCAGCAGCACCACTTCGGTGACCTGATAGCCGGCATCAGAGAATTTGGCGGCTCTGGCATATACCTTTTCATACAGGCTTTCGAAGCTCTGGATGATGTCGTCGATGTGAGCGGACTCCTGAATCGCAAGGTGGGGTGAGCGCACCTCGAGGGAGTCTAACTGTCCGGTGTAGCACATTCGGAAGACCGGCCTGAAAATGACTTGATCTTCTGCAAAGGCCTCGCCTGACAGTTCCTCCATGGCCCGGGCCTTCAATTCATCCAGGATGCCGTTGAGCGCGACCCCGATTCCCCGCTTCGTGTCATCGTCGGCGCCCAGCGGAATCACCATCAGGATACTCTTATCGTATCGATGCATGTAGTCAGCGCAGGTGCAGCCGTAGGCGGAGAACGCGGGGGCCCAGGAGGGGATGCAGGTCCCACGGAAATTCAGACTGCGGCTGTAATTGGCTGTATGCATGGGGCCGGCGCCGCCATAGGCGAAGAGGTAGTACTCCATGGTCTCAAAACCCCTGCCTAACACCATGGCATACAGGTGATTGCGCATCTGACTTTCCACCAGGTCGATCATCCCCGCGGCGGCCTCGTAGGGATCCAGCCCCAGTGGTTTTGCCACCTTTTCATCAAACACCTGGAGGGCCTTGTCCCGTTCGAGACGGACGGCCCCGCCCAGGTAGTAGTCCGGGTTGATGATGCCGGTAATGACATCGCAATCGCAGATGGAAGGGTTCTGGGCCTGATTCCCGTAGCAGACCGGACCGGGATGGGAGCCCACGCTTTCGGGACCCAGATCCACCCGTTGGCTGATGGGATCCACCTTGATGATGGTCCCGGTCCCGGCGCCGATGGAGTCTACCGCCACCATGGGAAGGTTGAGCCGGAAACGGGCCAGGTCGGGCTCCGGATTGATGGCAAAGGTACCGTCCGTGATGAGCCCCACATCAAAGCTGGTGCCGCCCATGTCCGTGCAGATGATATTGTCGAGGCCCAAATGCCGGCCCACATGTCGGCTGCCGATAATCCCGCCGATGGGGCCGGAGATCAGGGACCGAAAGGCCCTGGCCGTTCGGATATTGCTGATCCCGCCATGGGAGGTCATGATCTGAAGTTGGTTTTGAAATCCCCTTTCCTTGAGCCTGCTTTCAATGGAGAGGAGATGCCTGCGGGAAGGATTGGCCGCATACGCCTCGATGACCGTGCAGTTCAGGCGTGAAGCCTCCCGCCACACCGGCTGGATGACGGAAGAGGTATAGACTGGAAGTTCTTTTCCTTTCTCGGCCATGACCTGACTGACGATCCTTTCCGCTTCCACTTCATGGGCAGCGGAGACATAGCTGTTGACAAAACAGATACAGATGGAGGCCACGCCTTCGTCGATCAGGGCATCCACCGCCTCCCGCACCTCGTGATCGTACAGGGGGATGACTTCCCTCCCGAACAGGTCGATCCTTCCCCCGATGCCCCGTATCAGCCGTTTGGGCACCAGCGGCGGGTTGCTCACATGGGTCACCGAATGGAGCCGATCCGCATAGTGATAGCCCAGATAGCTCTGGCAACCCCGCTCCATGAGAAGATAGTCCTCCATGCCCTTTGTCACGAGGAGCCCGACCTTGTTTCCCTTCCGCTCAATCAGCGTATTGAGCATGGCGGTGCCTGAATAGATCGCAATTTTCATCTCCGGAATCCCGCTGTCCAGCGCAAGATTCCAGTGCTGGAGAGCATCCTGTGTGGATTCCACAAACCCGATTGCCTCATCGCGGGGCGTTGTGGCGGCCTTTCCAATCACCATATCGCCTTCTTTATCGATAAGGATGGTGTCCGTCATGGTCCCGCCGGCATCGATTCCCAAAATTTCAACTTGCCTGTTCAATGATGACCTCCTTTCCGACGACCCTCCAGAACCAATTGAAGGTTTCTTCTTGTTGTCGGAGTTTTATTTCCTTGCGTTCGTCTCCGTCCTCACCTTTTTTGCTCGGGCCACACCTCAGCTGGTCCATATCCAATGCTGTATGATTTTTGCTCAATTATAGTCTGTTTTCGAGTAAAAATCAGTATCATTTACCGTTTTACATGTCAATGGAAAATGTTGATAATATCTTCTAATTATCCAATATGTTGATTTTAAAACGATTAATTTAAATAAGACGATCCAGAGCTTGGTGAAAAGCTTGACATCAGAATAAAAAAGTGCTCAATTAAAAAAATTGTTGTTTTCACTTTCAGATATTGCAGCTCGGGGCACCGGTGAATCGTCGATTCGCCACCTCGGCAGGAGAACATGAAATGCCGGTTCGGGATACAAAAGCGAGAATTCTGGAGGCCGCGGAGGAATTGATTTCCAAGAACGGGCTCGAAAACACCACCATCGCCAGTATCGCCAGGAAGGCGGAAGTTGCAGACTCCCTGGTGTATCAATATTATAAGGGAAAAGAGGACCTTCTCTTTTCCGCGGCCTATGCACGGCTTCTCGAGGCCATCGACCTTCTGGATGAACAGCTTCAAGGGATCCGGGACCCTGAGTCAAAGCTGAGCAAAATGATCTGGTACGGTCTGAGATACAATGATCAGCATCAGGCTTACATCCGCACCCTCCTGTTTGAATGCCGCTCCAACAACCGATTCTATGCCTCGGCGGCCCATGAATTACTCCGGAATCACGCCAGGATACTGGTGGGTATCCTCAAGGAGGGGGTTGAAGTCGGCCACTTCCGAAGCGACATTGACTTGCACATTGTACGCGACACCATTTACGGGATCTTGGACATGGAATCGATCGGCGTGTTGGCAAGCGGTGAATGTGATGAGGGGGTCAAGGATTTTGACGATATCATGAATTTGGTTCTGCCGATGATCGCCCTGAGCGATTCAGCAGGTGACGAGAGCAAGGAGGGAAGGATCCTGGCGGCCGCGGAGGAGGCGTTCTCTATCAAAGGATTTGCCAACGCAAAGATCGCCGATGTGGCGCAAAAAGCCCAGGTGGCCGAAGGAACGATTTATGAGTATTTCAAAAACAAGGAAGATCTCCTCATCTCCATGGCCGATAAGCGCATAAACGAGCACTTGGATGCGTTGCCGGAACTCTTCAATACTCAAGCGCCGGTTCGCAGGCTTCGCAGGCTGATACGGCATCATTTCTCACTTCACGTGGGCAACCGGAATTTCTTAAGGATATTCGTGACCCAGATCCTTCTGAATCTCCGTTTCTATCAGTCAACAGCCTATGAAAGCTATAGAAAATATCTGGAATTCATTGAAGATGTCATCAAGGAAGGGATTGAGACCGGATCTTTTCGGGCCGACGTCAATCCCCGGGTGTTCCGGAATATGCTGTTGGGGGCATGCATCCACATGGCCATCCGCTGGCTGATCCTTGAGGGTACCGTACCTATCGACAAAATGAAGGAAATCGACAGCCTTGTGGACCTTCTCACGTGGGCGGTGGTGCCCGCGGAAACAGAATAAAACCACAAGGGATCTTTGCGCCGCAATCTCTCGAAAAGGGGCTGTCCATTGCCGATCTTGCCCTGTCCTTCCTGTGAGATGCGTTGAGCGCCGTTCAAAATATAAAATAACCTAATAATAATCATTTAATTGAATTTCTATATACTTCGAAGTGTCTACCCATTTAAAAAATTTCGGGTAGAAAGTCGTTGACAGCGAAAATGCGTTGAATTATACTCAAAATATGCTATAGCTGAATTGCAATGCAATTCTATGAGGAGGGGAGGCGGTGTTGTGGCGGAAAAGTTCTTGAACGAGCGCAATTTGAAGTTCCTGTTGTATGAGGTGTTCCATGCGGAGGACCTCCGCGGCTACCCCTATTTCGAGGAACACAGCCGCGAAGTCTTTGAGATGGTGACTGAGACGGCGCTGAAGATGGGCCGGGACCTGCTCTTTCCCTGCTTCAGCGAAATGGACAAAAACCCACCCGAATTCATCGACGGGAGGGTAAAAGTCAACCCCGTGGTCGGCGAATTCCTGAAGGCATGCGGTGAGGGGGGCTGGATCGCCGCCAATGCGCCGTTTGAGCTGGAGGGTCAGCAGCTGCCCATCCTTATCACCGCCACCTGCAGGTTCATATTTTCGGCCGCCAATTACTCGGGCACGGTCTATCCCTTCCTCACTGCGGGGGCCGCCCATCTGATTGAGTCCTTTGGTTCCCAGTCCCTGAAGGATACCTTTATCCCTCCCATGTTTGCGGGAAAATGGCAGGGGACCATGGCCCTGACCGAACCTCAGGCCGGGAGTTCGCTCTCGGACATCACCACCTGGGCCGAGCCCACGGACCGAGGGTACCATCAAATCAGGGGACAGAAGATCTTCATATCGGCCGGGGACCATGACCAGGTGGCAAACGTGGTGCATCTGATGCTGGCCAAGATCAAGGGGGCGCCGGCGGGGGTCAAGGGCATCTCGCTGTTCGTGGTTCCCAAAAAACGGATCAGTGAAAATGGCGAACTGGCGCCCAACGACGTGAACCTGGCCGGAATCTTCCACAAACTGGGGTACCGGGGGGCGCCCATCACCCAGCTGAGCATGGGTGAGAACAACGACTGCCGCGGGTACCTGGTGGGCGAGCCCCACCAGGGGCTTCCTTACATGTTCCAGATGATGAACGAGGCCCGGATCGATGTGGGCATGGGGGCCGCGGCCATTGCGTCCGCCGCTTATCACGCCTCCCTGGAATACGCCCGGGAACGGCCCCAGGGAAGAAGCCTCAAAGACAAGGACCCTACCCGGCCCCAGGTTCCCCTTATTCAGCATGTGGATGTGAAGCGGATGCTTTTGTTTCAGAAGGCCGTTGTGGAAGGGTCCCTTTCACTGATCCTCCAGTGCGGCTTGTATGCGGACTTGAAACAGGTGGCCGAAGGGGAGGAAAAGGATCGGGCGGGTCTCCTGCTGGACCTTCTCACAGGTGTGGCCAAGACGTATCCTTCGGAGATGGGCATCCTTTCGGTCAGCCAGGGGCTTCAGATCCTGGGCGGCTATGGTTACTGCGATGAATTCCCCCTGGAGCAGTACTACCGGGATGCCCGGATTCACCCCATTCACGAGGGGACCACCGGGATTCAGGGGCTGGATCTCCTGGGGCGGAAGGTCATGATGAAAAAGGGAAGGGCTTTTGAACTCTACGGGGAGGAAGTCCGGAAGACCATTGCCGAGGCCGCAGGCCAGGAAAGCCTTCGGCCCTACGGGGAGGCCCTTGAAAACGCCCAGACGCTCCTTGAGGAGGTCACCGCCCACCTGAAGGGCGTAGCCGCCAAAGGAGATCCGGAACTTTTCCTGTCGGATGCGACGCTCTATCTGGAGCTGTTCGGGGTTGCGGCCATTGCCTGGCAGTGGCTCAAGCAGGGAATCGTCGTGATGAAAGGGCTGGACAGGGCCGCGTCTGAAAAGGAAAAGAATTTCTACCACGGCAAGGTGTTTGCCCTTCGATTTTTCTACGCCTACGAAGTCCCCAAAATGAAGGGACTGGCGGAACGACTCATGAACGGCGACGGGCTGACCATCGAGATGAAAGAGGCGTATTTCACAGAATAAATAAATGAGACCACGAATCACACGGATCGCAAAGGGGTCACGTCATGGATACAGAAAAAATCGCAGTGTTGGGTTTGGGGACCATGGGCCACGGCATCGCCCAGGCCGCCGCGTTTGCCGGCTGCGAGGTGTCGCTCTACGATACCGCCCGGGACATGCTGGATAAGGCAGTGTCGATCATCAAGGGGAACGTCGACAAGCACTTTGTGGCCAAGGGAAAGCTGACTCAGGAAGAAGGAGATGCCGTCATCGGCCGTCTCAAGACGTTTACAGACCTGGAGGCCGCGGCGAAGGATGTGGACTTCGTGATCGAGGCCATCCCCGAAGACCTGGAACTCAAAAAATCGGCTTTTGCCCTTTTGGACGACATCTGTCCGGCCCATGCCATTTTGGCCAGCAACACATCCGTGCTGCCGGTAACCGCCATTGCCGGGGCGACCCGGCGGCCAGCCCGGTGTATCGGCACCCATTTCTTCAATCCGGCGGCGGTCATGAAACTGGTGGAAGTGGTGCTCCCCGTCGGTGTGGCCCCGGAAACCGTGGAGACCACACTGGCGTTTTGTGAAAAACTGGGGAAGGTGCCGGTCAAGGTGAAGGATATTCCGGGATTCATTGTGAACCGGCTTCTCATGCACCTGTACATGGAGGCGGCCCAGATCGTTTTGGAAGGGACCGCCACCGCCGAGGAGGTGGATACAGCCATGAAACTGGGCGCCGGGCATCCCATGGGTCCCTGTGAACTGGCTGATTTCGGGGGATTTGACGTGATCCAGATGGCCTGCGATCAGGTATTTGAATACACCCACCGGGAAAGTGACCGGCTCAATATCCTCTACCGAAAGATGATCGAAGCGGGCCGGCTGGGCCGGAAAAACGGGAAGGGCTTTTATGACTACCTCCCGGATGGCTCCAGGAAACCCTTTGATATTTTTTGAAAAGAAGGGAGCGCACCATGAACCGGGAAGACATCAAAGTCACAAAAAAGGAGCGTGTGGCCACCATTATGATCGACCGTCCCAAGGTCATGAACGCCATCAGGTATCATACCATGCTGGAAATCAAGGATGCCCTGGATGACATCGAGGCGGATGATGCCGTCCGGGTGGTGGTGCTGACCGGGGCCGGGGATAGAGCCTTTGTCTCCGGAGGGGATATCACCATCATGGCCCGGGATGCGGGTTACGTCGAGACCCTGAGCGAGGTCCCGAAGGGGCAGGCCATCTGCTCGGAGATCGAGAGTTTCCCCAAACCCGTGATCGCCCGCATCAACGGCATCGCCCTGGGTGGCGGCACCGAACTGGCCATGTGCTGCGACCTGCGCATCGCCTCGGATACGGCCGTCATGGGACAGCCCGAGATCAAACTGGGGATCATTCCAGGGTATGGGGGTACCCAGCGGCTGCCAAGATTGATCGGGATGACCAAGGCAAAGGAACTGGTGCTGTTGGGGGATCACATCCCCGCGGACGAGGCCTACCAGCTGGGTCTGGTCAACCGGGTGGTGCCCCCGGCGGATCTGGACGTCGCGGTGGAAAAGGTTGCCAACAGGCTGTCCCGCATGCCGCCGGTGGCCCTTCACATGGCCAAGGTGGCCATGAACAACGGGATCCAGGCGGATTTGAAAACGGCTCTGGACATGGAGGCACGGTGCTTCTCCCTCACATTCGGAACAGCAGACCGAACCGAGGGGATGAAGGCGTTTTTGGAAAAGCGAGCCCCCGAGTTTAAGGGGCGCTGAGAGCCGAAGAGGAATTTCACAATGAGAGACGTGGTGGTGGCGGACGGCGTGAGGACGCCGATTGGAAGGATGGGAGGCGCCTTGTCCGGGTTCAAGCCGGAGGAACTGGCCGCCTTTGCCGTAAAGGGACTCATGGAGAAGACGAAGCTGGCCCCAGCTTTGGTGGACGATGTCATCATCGGGCACGCATGCACCCACAACGCGGCGGTCAATATCGGTCGGTGGGCGGCCCTGGCCGCGGGTTTGCCGGTGTCGGTCCCCGGTCAGACCGTTGAACGCCAGTGCGGGTCGGCCCTTCAGACCGTGAATACGGCCGCTGCCTTTATCATGGCCGGTTTCGGTGATGTCTATATTGCCGGAGGCTGCGAGAGCTGGAGCCGCCAGCCTTATTTGATGGAGCGTCAGGAACGTCCATTTTCCCTTTCGCCTCCCTCCTGGATTACCCGAACCGTCGGCCCCACCAGGGAAACCGATGTTCCCATGGGAATCATCGCGGAAATCCTGGCGGAGGAGTTCAGTATCTCCCGCGAAGAACAGGATCAGTTTGCACTGCGGAGTCAGGAACGGGCCTTTGCGGCCATGGAAGCGGGATATTTCAGGGAGGAGATCGTGCCGGTGGAGATCCCCCGGCGAAAGGGAGACCCCGTTGTTTTTGATCGGGATGAGCATCCGCGGCAGGCGACCCTTCAAAAACTGGCGGCCCTCAGGCCGGCATTCAAGAAAGACGGAACGGTGACCGCGGGTACGTCCTCCGGACTGAATGACGGGGGCGTGGCCCTGCTCGTCATGGCCGGGGAAATATGCGGCGAACTGGGCCTGAAGCCACTGGGCCGATTCCTGGGGTGTGCCCTGGCCGCAGTGGAGCCCAAGTACATGGGGATCGCTCCGGTGGAGGCCGTCAAGAAAGTGCTGGCGAAGACCGGCCTGAAACTGGCGGACATGGATGTGGTGGAGTGTAACGAGGCCTTTGCGTCTCAAACCCTTGCCGTCATGAAAATTCTCCAGCAGGAGGGGCATGGGGTGGATCCGGAGAAATGGAACCCCAACGGTGGCGCCATTGCTTTCGGACACCCCAACGGCATGTCGGGCGGCCGCCTGGCACTGGGCGTTGTGCACCAGCTCCGGCGCGTCAAGGGTCGCTACGGCCTGGCCACGCTCTGCATCGGCGGCGGCCAGGGAATCGCCACCGTGTTTGAAAATATGGAAAATCCATTCACCAGGTAAGGAGGGGCTATGTCTGAACGGGTTGCCATTGTGGGCGTGGCGCAAACGGAATTTGCCCCAAAACGCGCGGATGTCAATGTGGCGGAACTGGCCTACGAGGTCATCGAGCCGGTTTTGAACCAGAGCGGTCTGACCATTTTGAAGGATATCGACAACGCAGTCAGCTGTTCCCACGACATTTGGGACGGCCAGACCATCTCCAATATCGGCATCACCGACGTCATCGGGGGCCATCTTCGAAACGAGGAGAAGATGACCATGGACGGATCGACCGCAGTCTATTACGGAACCATCGGGATCCTCTCTGGAGAATTCAACTGCACCCTGTTGTTGGCCCACACCAAGATGAGCCAGACCCGGCGAAATATTGTCAACAACGATGCTTTTGACCCTGTTTACAGCCGTCAACTGGGGCTCGACTACACCTCGGCGGCGGCCCTTCAGGCCCGCCGGTATATGCACGAGTCGGGGGTGACGCCCGAGCAGACCGCCCGGGTGGTGGTGAAGAACCTGAAAAACGCCACCCGCAATCCACTGGCCCACAACAAGGGGGAATACGGCATCGAGGACGTTCTGGCATCTCCCATGGTCGCCGATCCCATCCACCGGATGGACATGGCTCCGGATACGGACGGTGCCGTTGCCATGATTCTGGCGAGTGAAGAGAGGGCCCGGGACATCACGGATACGCCGGTGTGGGTGAAGGGCATGGGCGTCTGCTACGATGCCCACTATCTTGGGGATCGGGATCTGTCCCGCTGCGCGGCCCTCGGAAAGGCTTCGGAAAAGGCCTATGACATGGCCGGCATAAAAAATCCCCGAACGGAAATCGATCTCATCGAATTGGGTGAGGAGTTCTCATATCAGGAACTCCTCTGGCTCGAGGGACTTGGGGTCTGCGACCCGGGAAAGGGGGGTGAGCTGGTGGATTCAGGCGTGACACAAATGGAGGGTGATCTTCCGGTGAACCCCTCCGGGGGGCTTTTGTCGGGCGTGCCGGCCAATGTCATGGGGCTCAACCGGGTGGCGGAAGCCGCGCTTCAGCTGATGGGGAACGCCCGGGGGCATCAGCTTAAGGGGGCGCGGACCGCTGTGGCCCAGGGACACAGCGGATTTTGCGGCCAGCATCATTGCGTCATTGTTCTGGGAAGGGATTAGATTCGGCGCAAACAGTGGAAAAGGTTTCGAGGTGATGATGAAAAGAAATGTGGCGATTATCGGTGGGGGTCAGACATATCATGCGGCCCGCCGGCATGACGTGAACCAGGTGGAACTTGTGAACGAAGCGGTCCGCGCGGCCCTTGGGGACGCACGGATGACCATTGACGAGATCGATACGGTTCTCCTGGGCAACATGGAGTTTTTTGAAGGGTGCCACATGACCGACTGCTGGCTGGTGGACGGGCTTGGCTCCTTGGGCCGGTCCGGACTCAAGATTACCACCGGCGGCACCGTGGGCGCCACTATCGTGTGCGCCGGGGCCCATCATGTGGCCAGCGGCCTCTTTGACAGGGTGCTGTGCGTCGGTTTCGAAAAGCAGGAGGAAGGGGACACGGGCGCCGTCCTGAGCGGTGTGGCTCATCCCCTGTACGGCCGGTCCATGGCCGGGGCCGCGGTGGGATATTTTGCCATGATGGGGACGTCCTACATGGCGGCATGGGGGGCGAAAGAAGAGCATTCGGCCATGGTGGCGGTCAAAGCCCGGAAAAACGCCCGGAAAAATGAATTTGCCCACCTCAAGCTGGATATCACCATCCAAGATGTGCTCAATAGCCGCATGCTGGCCTATCCCATCCGCATGCTGGATATGTGCCCTGTCTCCAACGGGGCCTGTGCCGTGATCCTGGCCGATGAGAAAACAGCCCGGGACCGCTGCGAAAAGCCGGTCTGGATCAGGGCCATGGACACGGCCCACAACGAGCAGTTCGAGCTGGACTGGCGGGATGTGACCACCCGGAAACCGATTTTTTCCAAAACCAGCGCGGCCCGGCTTTACCATAAACTGGGCGTGGAACGGCCGGCCGACTATTTCGATGTTTTCGAGATCTACGAGCCCGCCACCTGGGCCGAAATGGTCTGGTACGAGGACCTGGGCCTGTGCGGACCGGGCGAAGGTTTCAAATTGATCGAAGAGGGAACCACGGCCATTGAGGGCCCCATCCCGGTGAATCCCTCGGGCGGGGTCCTTTCCACCAACTGCATCGGGGCGTCGGCCATGCTGCGGGTCTGGGAAGCGGCCCTACAGATTCGGGGGGATGCGGGAGGGCACCAGGTGCCTAAAGAGGTTCGCAGGGCCCTGACCACGGCCTACGGCGGTACCAACTGGACCGTTATGACGGCCCTGTCCGCGGGCCTGGAGGACTGAACAAAACTTCAAGCGTGAGAGGGTCTGGCGAAAAGAGGACCCTTTTTGATGCGAAAGGGCGTCATGACCAACACAGCGACTGAAAATGAACTGATCAACATCCCCATCACCGTGGACGTGCCGTACCGGTTTGCGGCCGGAAAATACATGACAAGGTTCCTGACCGAACTGCGGGACAACGGAAAATTTGTGGGGACTCGATGCCCGGTGTGCGGCCGGGTGCAGGTACCCCCCCGGGTGGTGTGCGCGGTCTGTCACGTAAAAAACGACGAATGGGTGGAGCTCGGTCTGGAAGGGACTCTGGCCGGTTTTACCATCATGTATCTTCCCCTGACCGATCCCACCACGGGAAAACCCCACGAGCCTCCCTTTGTTTACGGGTCGGTTCGCCTGGACGGATGTGATTCGGTACTCGATCACATGATCAATGTTGAGCCCCATATCAATCGGGTAGAAGTGGGGATGCGCATGAAGGCCGTATTGAGGCCCCGGGAAGATCGTATCGGCGACCTGAGCGATATCCTTCACTTTGATCCCGTGGATACGCCGGCTGCCTGAACGCGGCCTTAATAAGGCAGCTTCGCCTTGGAAAGCCGATAACGAATAACCAAAAACCAAACCTAGTATTTTCCGTGGAGACAGCCATGTCGGAAACAAAAGATTCCGGGCCCTTTGAAGTGGACCAGCACATTACAGCGAACAGTCGGTATTTTGCCGGAACCATGGGGAGCCTGTTTTACACGACCCTGCGGGATGAAAAGCGGATTTTGGGGGTCCGCTGCAAGACCTGCCACAGGGTGATGTGGCCTCCCAGAAGCACGTGCGGCCGCTGTTTTTCCCTGCTCGATGAGAGCGATATGGTGGAAATCGGCCCGAAGGGTACGCTGGAGACATTCACCCTGATCGATTACAGCGAGCCGGTCCACCCGAAAGCGGCGCCCATCATTTACGGCGTCATCAAATTGGACGGAGCAGACACGGGCATGACCCACTTAATCGAAGGGGTTCCCTTTGAGACGCTCCGCATCGGCATGCGGATGGCGCCGGTATTCGCGGAGAAACGAAAGGCCGACATTCTGGATATCGCCTGTTTTACAGCGGCTGAGTGAAAAGGTTATGAAGTCGTCATGAGGTGGGGACACACAACGGATAACCGATAACGGACAACCCGATTTCACGAGGAAGACTTATGAACCACATGAACGATATTGTCATTGTGGAGGCCGTGCGGACCCCTTTTGGCCGGTTTGACGGCGCACTCAAAACGACCCTGAGCATGGACCTGGGCGTGATGGTGCTGAAGGAGATAATCCAGCGGACGAATGTCAAACCCGAAGAGGTGGACGAGGTCTATTACGGGACCTGTATACCGGCTGAATACGCCATCTACACCAATGTCCCGGCCAGACAGATCACTTTGCTGGCCGGTTTTCCCGAAGATTCCATTTCACTGACCATCGACCGGGCCTGCTGTTCTTCCATGACGGCCCTGCGTCTCGGTTTTCAGTCCATCAGATCCGGGAACGCCGAAATCGTCATCGCGTCAGGCGCCGAGAGCATGGGGAACACGCCCCTGATCGCCGGGGCGGCCAAGGCCCGGTGGGGGGCGCGGTTGGGACCCATCGAGCTGGAGGATGTCCTTTTTGAACTGGGCTACAGCCAAAAAGGTTTTGCGCCCGTGGCCACGGATTCGGGCGAGGTGGCCGTGGAATACGGTGTGACCCGTGAAATGCAGGATGAATGGGCACTTTTGAGCCACCAGCGATGGTTCAGGGCCTTTGAGCAAGGGAAATACCGGGTGGGCGAGGAACTGATGACCATCGAGGTGCCCCAACGAAAGGTCCCCCCCCTGATCATGGACCGGGACGAGCAGCCCCGCGGGGACAGTTCCCTTGAAAAACTGTCGAAATTGCGGACCATTTACGGGAGCCCCACGGTAACCGCGGGAAACGCCCCGGGAATGAACTCCGGGGCATCGGCGGTCATGATCATGACCCGGGAAACGGCCGAAAAGCGGGGGTTGACGCCTCTGGCAACGGTGGAGGCGGCCCAGCCCGCGGCCGGTGCTCCCAAGTACATGGCCTGTGTGCCTGCCATTGCCATTCAGAAGCTGCTCGAAAAAACCGGAAGGACCATCCAAGAGATGGACCGGATCGAGATCAACGAGGCCTTTGCGGCTGTGACTCTCGTTTCTCTCAAGATCCTGGCCGACCGTGATCCGGAAAGGTGGCGGGCCCTGAAGGAGAAGACCAATGTCAACGGCGGTGCCATCGCCATCGGGCATCCGGTGGGCGCCAGCGGTGCCCGGGTGACCATGGCTCTCATGTACGAACTGAGACGGGTCGGCGGGGGCCGGGGAGTAGCGGCCATTTGCGGGGGTCTGTCCCAGGGCGAGGCCCTGATGCTGAGCGTTTAGAGATGGTGCCGAGGAGAAGCCAAATGAAAGAATGGTTGGATGACGTGGAGGCCCTGACCCTCAAGGGGCGGATAGCGGTTCCCTACACCTGGTGGGTGGGGGAGACGGGGAGTCGTTTCCTCATCAGCCTTCGGGATGAGGAAAAAATTATGGGAAACCGTTGCAGCCGGTGCAATACGGTCTATGTACCGCCCCGAAAGAACTGCGGCCGGTGCTTTGAGGAGATAACGCACTGGGTGGAACTGAGCACCGAGGGAGTAGTCAAGGCGCATACCGTGGTCCGGTATGCCGCCCCCATGCAGCCCGCGGAGCCGCCCTTTGCCTATGCGCTGATCCGGCTCGACGGCGCGGACGTGGACTTCCTGCATATGGTAAGGGACGGCCTGGACCGGCTCCGTAACGGGGTTCGGGTGATCGCCCGGTTCAGGGAGGAACGGTCCGGGCACATCCTGGACATCGAGGATTTCCGGATCCTGGAGGGGTAGTGTGAAGGGGGAACGGCGGAAGCGGCGCAAACGGGCAGGCGCTTTCGGCCTTTTTGGTCCCGGCGCATTTGCGCGGGACACGGTTTTGAACCGGAGAGACGGCATATGGAAAACATAGCGATTGTGGGCGTTGCGCAGACGCCCTATAAAGGGAGGATGCGGGACAAGACCGGTTACGACCTGGTCTACGAAGTGACCCGGGATGCCCTTGCGGACGCGGGGATGACCATTTCCGACATCGACAATGTGGTGACGGTTTCCAATGACTTCCTGGACGGGAGGACCATTTCCTCCATGGCAGTGGGCGAGGCGGCCGGCGCTCACGACAAGAACATTTCGACAGTTGAAGGGGACGGGACCTTCGGGGCCTTTTACGGGGCCATGCGAACCCTGGGCGGCTTTGATGCCACCCTGGTTGTGGCCCACGGCAAGGGGAGCGAGGGCGACATGAAGATGATCACCAACGCCATGTTCGATCCCGTCTTTCAGCGGTATCTGGGGATCGACGCCCTCGGCTCGGCCGCGCTTCAGGCCAATGCCTATATGGAGCGGTACGGCCTGACCGAAGCGGATTTCGCGCGGGTCTCGGTCAAGAACCACCAGAACGGCCGCTGCAACCCCTTTGCCCACCTATCCCTCGATATTACGGTCGATGACGTCATGAATTCCGAGAAGCTGGCGGACCCCATCAAGCATCTCGACTGCAGTCCCGTCAGCGACGGGGCCGCGGCAATTATCATCGTCCGGGAGGGTGTTGCGGCAAAGGCCAAGACCCCGCCGATCTGGATAAAAGGGATGGCCCACTGCTCGGATGCCTTCTTTCTGGGGGATCGGGATCTGGCCGAGTCTCCGGCCCTCGGGAAAGCGGCGTACCGGGCCTTTGAAATGGCGGGCATTACGGATCCCGCTAAAGAGATCGATCTGGTGGAACTCTACGACGCCTTCAGCTACATGGAGCCCCTCTGGCTTGAAGGGATGGGTTTTTGTGGATCCGGAAGCGGCGGCCGCCTGCTTTCAGATGGCGTGACGGCCATGGACGGCCCAATGCCGGTCAACCCGTCCGGCGGGGTGCTGTCGGCCCATGCGCTGCTGGTGGCCGGCCTGGCCCGGATCATAGAAGCGGCCCTGCAGCTCAGGGGGGAAGCCGGGAAAAGACAGGTGCCGGGCGCGGGGACCGCCCTGGCTCACGGCATCAACGGTCCCTGCGGCCAGAGCCATTGCGTATGGATCCTGAGCGAGGAGAAGTGAGGAACGAACATGCCGAGAAATGTAGCCGTCGTCGGAACCGGACAGACCGACCACAGAAGTCACCGGCCGGATGTGAACGGCCGGGAAATGATCTACGAAGCCGTGACCCGGGCCCTGCGGGATTGTGAACTGACCATTGATGATGTCGATGCCATCGTAATCGGCAACATGGACCATTTCGAGTCCATCAATTATGTTGATACCTGGAGCGTTGAAGGCTCGGGCGGCATCATGAAGCCCATCATGAAGGTCACCACCGGCGGCACCACCGGAACGTCAGTGGCCATTGCCGCCTATTACCATGTGGCTTCCGGGCTTTTCGACCGGGTCCTGGCCATCGGCTGGGAGAAGAACTCCGAGAGCGATACCACCGCGGCCATCGTGACCTGCAGCGATCCAATATGGGACCGGTTCTCTTACTCCGGTGCCATCCCCAGCCTGGCCACCGAGGCCACCGCCTACATGGAGCAATATGGCGCCACCCAGGAGGACGCGGCCCGTGTGGCGGTCCGGGACCGTGCCCACGCTCTCAACAATCCCCACGCCCACCTGAGAAAGCCCATTGCCATGGAGGATGTCATGGCATCGCCCATGCTGGCCTATCCCATCAAGCTCCTGGACGTGTGCCCCCGAACGGACGGGGCCTGCGCAGTGCTGTTCGCCGCGGACGGCCTGGCCCGGAAACTGACGTCTCGGCCGGCCTGGGTCAAATCGTGCGCCGTGCGCCACACCTACACCTGGTTCGGCGATTCCACCGACTACCACAAGGGGCTGGTGTCTCTCCAGCGGGCGTCCAAAGAGGCTTATGAAAAGGCAGGCATTACCCGGCCCGCGGAGCAGCTCGATGTGGCGGAACTCTACCTGCCCTACACTTATGCGGGGCTCAAGTGGATCGAAGACCTGGGGTTTTGCGGCCCCGGGGAAGGCCCGCAATTCGTTGGGGACGGGCACACGGATATGGGCGGGACCATACCCGTCAACCCGTCGGGGGGCGTCATCAGCACCAACTGCATCGGAGCAACGGCGCTCTTGCGCGTGGCCGAGGCATCGATCCAGATCATGGGAAAGGGCGGGGACCGCCAGGTTCCGGACGTCAGGCTGGCGTTGGCCACGGGATTCGGCGGCTGCTTCTGGTCCGACGTCATGGTTCTGAGTGCGGAGAGGCCCTGACCGGAGGACGGAAGGCGGAGGACTGATATTGTTTTAGGTTCGCCTTTCTAAGAAAAATCAAAATATTTTCTTTATGAAAGGAATCCCCACCCATGGAACGTGATTACCAAAAACCGCTGACGGTGCGCTTCACCACTCCCATGCCCTACGAGTGGTCCGTCGGAAGGTACGGCAGCCGATTCTTTCAGGAAATTTATGACCACCAGCGCTTCATCGGGATACGGTGCCCCTCGTGCGGCACCGTCTATGTGCCGCCCCGGAGAATCTGCGGACCCTGCTTCAGGGAACTGGACGAACTGGTGCCCCTTCCCAACCGGGGAATCCTGACAGCTTTTTCCGTGGTCAACTTTCCCTTCCTCGACCCTGATACCGGCGCTCAGCGGCCCATTCCCTACACCTACGGATATATACGGATCGAGGGGGCGGACGCCATCTTCTCTCACATCATCAACGAAACCGATGTGAGCCGGATCCAGGTGGGGATGAAGGTGAAAGCGGTGTTCAAGAAGCCCCATGAGATGAAGGGAAACATTCGGGATATTCGATACTTCGAATTCGTCCGCTGAGAGGGGAAGGATCCCGGCCATGCGGGAGACATCGCGAAGGAAAATCCATCTGGAGGACTACCGTGAGGGCGAGCGATGGGTGACGCCCGCCAGGACCGTGACCGAGGCCGACATTGTCAATTATGCCGGGCTCACCGGGGACTGGCACTCGGTCCACACGGATGTGGAGTATGCCCGGAAAACCCCCTTCGGCGAGCGGATTGCCCACGGTCTCCTGGTGCTGGCCATGGGCAGCACCCTCATTTTCAGGCTGGGGGAGCATACGGTTTTTCCCGAATCCTTTATCGCCTTTTACGGCATGGACAGGGTCCGGTTTGTGGGTCCGGTCAGGATCGGCGATACCATCCATTGCGAGGCGGAGGTGCGTTCCCTGGAGAAGAAGGATGACGCGCGGGGCATTCTGGTATGCCGCAACACCATCAGGAATCAGCGGAACGAGGACGTGGTGGTTTACGACACCCGGGCTCTCGTGGGAAGGCGGCCGAAGGGCGCCAAAGCAAAGGATGTGGCCCCTGACGCTTAAAAACGCCATGGGCCGGGAGGTGCGGCCCGTCCTGAAATTTCGCGGGCCCGAAGGGATCGGATCGGTCATGCGCCCCGGCCGGGTAGGGGGTCCTTGCGAAGATGCCATATTCATGGACCTTCAAAAGGGGATCTTCGCCGTGGCCGACGGCGCCGGGAGGGCCGCCGGGGCGTCGGGGCGCCTGATGCGCCGTTTTGATCACGCGGCCACCCGCCTCACCGGCATGGATTGGGCGGTGCGGCATCCTGAAAGCCGTGTGCCGCACCTTCTGGGGAGTTTCAAAGGGGCGGTTGAATCGATGCTGGCGGATATTCCCTACGGGGATGCCGCCACGTTCACCGTGCTCAAGATGCTCCACTGCGATGTCGGCATCTGGGGCATGCTCTGTCACTGCGGCGACAGCATGATATTCCGGTTCGAGTCCCCGGGAGCCCTTCGACGGATTACCGAGAGCAACTTCTGGCTGGCCGGCCGTTCTCGAAAGGTCTACCAGGCTGAGGCCTTTTTCGTGCCGCCCGGAACGGTATTTGTTCTGACCACGGACGGCATCGGCGACCTCTGCTTTCCGGAACCCCCGGGCCTTTACGGGTGCCTGACCCGGTCAATCCGGAGCAACACGGTGGACCGGGTCCCCGAAGACCTGCTGGCCAGATACGGCCGAAGCCGTCAGACCGTGGACGACATCGCAATGATTGCCGTGAACCCGGAACATCTGAAGCCGTCCCGGGCACGGATACACATGGATATTCACGGCGTCAGCGGCGAGGACGTTCCTTTTGACTGACGTCCGCCGTTGAGGACATTATGGAGCATCCCTATTTTGGTGAATCCCATCGCATACTGCGGAACCAGGTGCGGAAATTCGTTTTGCGGGAAATCGCCCCCCATGTGGATCAATGGGAAAAGGAAAAGACCTTTCCCCGGGACCTGTACCGGAAGGCCGGCGGGGCCGGTTTCCTGGGCATGGGCTACCCGGAAGAATACGGGGGGACCCCCTGCGACGTGTTCCACGAAGTGGTCTACATCGAAGAGATCATCCGGTGCGGTTCCGTGGGCCTGGCCTCCAGTCTGGGGTGCGGCTCCATCGGGCTTCCACCGGTGCTGGCGCTCGGTTCTCCCGAACAGAAGGCGCGTTTCATCCCGCCGGTGTTGAGGGGGAACAAGATTTCCGTCCTGGGGGTGACCGAACCGGGAAGTGGATCCGATGTGGCTGGTCTCAGGACCCGTGCGGTCCGCCGGGGGGATCATTATGTGGTGAACGGCACCAAGACCTTTATCACCAGCGGTACCCGGGCCGACCTAGTAACCGCGGCCGTCCGCACCGGCGGTCCGGGCGCCGGAGGGATCAGCCTGCTTCTCATCGAAAAGGGAACAGCGGGATTCTCGGTTTCCCGCAACATCGAGAAAATGGGCTGGCACGCCTCCGACACGGCTGAACTGTCCTTCATGGATTGCATGGTGCCGGCGGGAAACCCCCTGGGTTCGGAAAACCAGGGCTTCAAGGGGATCATGATCAATTTTGAAAAAGAGCGGCTCTATCTGGCGGTTGAAGCTGTAACCGTTGCGCAAATGGCCCTTGAACTCGCCATTTCCCATGCAAAGGAGCGCGAGGCCTTCGGCCGGCCCCTCACCGGGTTCCAGGTCACGCGGCACAAACTGGCGGAGATGGCCACATCCGTGGAGGCCGCCAGGTGTTTCACCTACGGCGTGGCCAATGGGATCGGAAAACGGCGGAAGGCCTTGAAAGAGGTCTGCATGGCTAAGAACTTCGCCGGGTCCGTTTGTGACCGGGTGGTCCATGACGCGGTCCAGATCCACGGGGGATACGGCTACTGCCGGGAGTACCTGGTTGAGCGGCTCTATCGCGATTCACGGCTTTTTTCCATCGGCGGCGGGACCCATGAGATCATGAATGAGGTGATCAGCAAACAGATGGGGATTTGAAACCGGAAATGGGATGTTGGGTGTCAGTTCAAAATCATAGGGGGTTCTTTTTTGATCAAGAATCCTTGTGGTCTCAGCGGACTCCGCGAGAGAAACAGGTGAAGGAGGCATCTGGAATGCAGGATCGATATGACACGATTGTGGTAGGCGCGGGCATCGCCGGACTGGGTGTGGCCGCCATTCTGGCAAAGGAGGGAAAACAGAATGTCCTGGTTCTGGATCGGTTTCCAAGACCCGGCGGCAGACTCATGAGCTACGATGGATATCCTGAAAAGGGGTGGACCGTTGATATAGGCCTCCATCTGATTGAATTGGGCGAAAAGGCGAGCTGCACGGAATTGAACCGCCGGGTCGGCAAGGAGGTCCGATGGGCGCCGTTCAGCCAGACCGTGGACATGTGGAACGGTGAACGGTTTATGAATGTGGCGGAGCTTGTCCCCATGAGCGATACGGACAAGGCTGCGTTCAGGGATATTCTGGCGCGGATAGCGACCATGACGGATCCTGAAATCGAAGCATGGGACAACCGGTCCCTGGAGGAGTGGCTGCTGGAAAATACTCCTCAGCCTTCGATTCGAGAACTGTTCACCGACATCGGCATGATCATGACCACTATTCCCGGGGCCATCGATATGGCGGCCGGGGAGGTCCTCTACATCGCTCGGGAGAATCTTCGGAAAACGCGCCAGGTTCTGCAGGCCAGCTATCCACTGGACGGCATGGCCGGCATCACCCGGGGACTGGTGGAGGTCGTCCGGGAAAACCGGGGTCAACTGGAGATGCACCGTGAGGTGCGTGAGGTGGTGATTGAGAAGGGTCGCGCGACCGGGGTTCGGGTGCCGTCCCGCAAGCATCCCTACCAGGAGGAATACCGTCTTCCGGAAAGCGGGACGGTTCATGCCGATCGGGTGGTCTGCGCGCTTCCGATTTACCAGCTGAACACCCTCATGGATTTTAACCCTGACACCAGTCCGCTGCCGGGCTGGTGGCGCAAGCGGATCGAAGATATCCGTCATGAAATCACGGGCCTCATCGGCTATATGATCGGCCTGTCCGCACCTGTCGTGAACCCGAACAAGCGGTGCTTTTTCACCGCACTCAAGACAAAACACACGGGATTTCCATTTCAGGGATTCCCGGCATCCAATTTTTCGCCCCACGTGGCGCCCAAAGGCAAACAACTGCTCCATACGGACATTGTCTGCGAACATGCCGAGGCATCGGACCCGTTTATGAGAGAGCGGCTCCTTCGACTCATGTGGGAAGACATCAAAGAGATGTTCCCTGGCATCGGGGAAAAGATGGAATGGCGTCTTCCCTATTACGTGGACGGCTGCGACGGACTTGCCCGCAAGCCCGGCCTGGTGGGGCGGTTCAAACCCGAACTCAGGGCCCCCGGCATCCCCAACCTCTTCTTCGCGGGGGACACCTACCAGGGAAGAGGCCTTGCCGCCAACAGTGCGGCCCGAAGCGCCATGATGTGCGCGGACCTCATCTTGAACCCGTAAGACCCAAAGGAGATAATACCATGAAAAAAGTCATTGTCACGGCCGCCGTGACCGGCGCGGCTACATTCCCCAGCCAGAGCCCCCATATCCCCATCACCCCCAAGGAGATTTCCGATGCGGCCGTGGGGGCCCGGGAAGCGGGGGCCGCGGTGGTTCACATTCACGCCCGGGACCCCGAGGACGGGCGCCCCTCCGCGGATGTGGAACTCTACCGGGAGATCATCACGGACATCAAGTCCCGCTGTGATGTGGTGGTCGGTATCACCACCGGAGCCGGGGCCGGCATGACCATCGAGCAGCGGACCGCTACCATTTCCATGTTCAAGCCGGAGTTGGCCTCCCTTAATATGGGGTCCATCAATTTCTCCATGCACCCGCTTCTGGACCGGATCAAGGAGTGGAAATTCGACTGGGAAAAGGACTATGTGGAAGGGAGCCGGGACTACATCTTCCCCAACACCTTTGCCTCTCTCGAAAAGGTCACCACGATCATGAAGGAGAACCGGACCATACCCGAACTGGAGATCTACGACACCAGTCACCTCTACAATGCTCATTACCTGGTCCGGAAGGGTTTTCTGGAATATCCCCTTCACATGCAGTTCGTCCTGGGCGTAATGGGCGGGACCCAGGCCACGGTCTACGATCTGGTTCACCTAAAAAACACGGCGGACCGCCTTTTCAGGGACCGGTACACCTGGTCGGTGATCGGCACGGGATGGCCCAATGAATTTCGCCTGGGCGCGGTGGCCCTGACCATGGGGGGCCATGTCCGGGTGGGTTTGGAAGACAACCTCCTCATCGACAAAGGAAAGCTGGCGGAAACTAATGCGCAGCTCGTGTCCAAGATGCGCCACATCTGCCGGGAACTGGGAAGTCCCGTCGCCACCCCGGCGGAGGCAAGGAAGATGATCGGGTTGAAGGGGATGGAAAAGGTGGCGTTTTAAAATAGGGGGCAGACCATGTTTTTTTAGGCACAACGATTTGGGAGCGTCTTGGCATGCCACGGCTATTATTACGAAAACACCCAACCGCAACAAGAAAAAACGTGCTCTGTCCCCCATTTTCTCTAATTGACGGCGCGGTACTCACATTTGTATCCATCACGGAGGCCAAAAAGATACAAGAGAGCCTTCGTGAAAGCGAAGAGCCCATGCGGATTGCCCTGACAGCCTCACCGGTGGTCGTCTTCAACCAGGACGGGAAACTGCGGTACACCTGGGTCTACAACCCCCATTCCGGCTTTGTTGACGAGCAGGTTATCGGCAAGACGGACGCCGACCTGCTTCCGGAAGAAGACGCTGCCAGGTTGACGACCATGAAACGCGCGGTTCTGGAGAGTGGGGAGGGAGGCAGGCAACAGGTTCGAACGACCATCAAGGGCAGGCCGTTTTTTTATGATCTGACAGTCGAACCGCTGCGCAATACCGCCGCGAAATCGTCGGGATCACTTGCGCTTGCATGGACATCACCGATCGGATGAACTTGGAATCCGCAAAGCGCCCGAGTGGAAAAAAGCCGGCCGATGGCGGTGAAAACAAAGGCTGAATGCGAAACTGAAAGCTGCAATTAAAAAGGAGAAAGGGTTGACTATGAAAGCCGGAAAAATAGCTGACCACCAAGAAAACTCCCTTATATTCGAAAAACTCAGGTAAAAAGCGGCGTGTTTGATCCAGTCTCAACCGGACCCCTTCCCTGAAGAGCCGGTGACATCCTCGACCTGATTCACGAACTCAGAATCCATCAAGCCGAACTCGAAATTCAGAATGAAGAGCTCCCACGTGCACAGGTGGAGCTCTCTCAACTACTCCAGGAATACCGGAACCTGTACGAGTTCGCGCCGTGCGGATACCTGACCCTGAACAATAAAGGCGTCATCACGCGCATCAACCTGACCGCCAGCCGTTTTTTGGCGGCGGGCCGAAGTCACGTTTCAAGATCGAGTCTTAAGCAATTGATTGCCTCGGGATGGGTGGATGCCTTTCTGTCGGCCCGGACAATGAGGGGGAGAACCGGTCGAAAGCAAAGCATCGAGCTGCCGATCAAAAGAAAAATGAACCGCCGCCGTGAGTGCGGATGGAAATCGAGGCGGACCGGGATGAGGCCGATGCGGTGGTTCAATGGCGGATTGTACTGTTGGACGTCACTGAAAGATGGAAAGCGGCAGAGGCGCTTGAGAAAAGCGAAGCCCATTTAAAGGCAATCGTGGATAACACGCCTGATATTATTTTCATGAAAAATCTTGAAGGGCGCTATCTTTTGATCAATAAAAAATGTGAGGAGGTTTTAGGCCTTAACTCAGCTTTCTGGATTAAGCTTTAACAGAACCTACATTATTCTTTGACAAATTGACGCATTTCAAAGCGTAATTTGTGATTACATTGAAAATCGGGGGTATTCACTTCCCAAGATCCGCGATTGAAGGTGTTTTTGCATAAAAATAAATTGAAAAACCTCGTTGAATCAGGTTGATATTTGTTAGGCAATAACAAAAAAACCTGAACCAACGAGATGAAATGAAATGATAAAACAAACCGTGCTTCCTTTCAAGCTCGAAACGACGAACGATCTGATCACTCCGCACGCTGGTCTGGCCCTTTTGGATGAGTTTGCAGTGGGTCTCGGCTTGAAGGATGCTCTGGACAAGTGCTTGCCCGGACCTGGTAGTGGGGCTGGTTATCTGTCGAGTGAGCATGTTTTTCCGCTTCTTTTGATGCTCAGCGGGGGTGGCCGATCTTTGGAAGACAGTCGTAAGATACGGGAAGATAAGGGTTTGCGGAAAATCCTGCCATTGGAAAGAATCCCCTCGACGGATGCGACAGGAGACTGGTTGCGACGTAAGGGCAAGAATGGTGGCCTTGAAGGACTTGAAGAGGTGAACCGCCGCATATTGAAACGTGCGATGAAAACGGAAAAAGTGAAAGCATATACCCTCGACATTGATGTGACGGGAATTGCGGCGGAGAAAGAAACGGCGAAAATGACCTACAAGGGCTATAAAGGTTACATGCCGATGGTTGGCCACTTGGCTGAAAACGGTCTGGTGATTGGCGATGAATTTCGTGAAGGAAACGATGCACCATCGTCGAGGAACCTCGAGTTTTTGAAATATTGCGAGCGACAAATGCCAAAAGGGAAGAAAATACTGGCATTTCGTGCGGATAGTGCGTCTTATCAGGCAAGTATAATCAGTTATTGCCAAAGTAAAGGCATTGCAAATCCTCTTGCGTTTAAAGCCACCGTCTCTATAACTCTAGAACTCCCATCATCTCCAATCCCTATACAACCCTTTTAAATTTTCCCTGCTTACTCCTCTCATAAGTGGCTTTGAGTCAGACTGTCTAGAGAGGAGATGTCTATGAATGTTTTCGTGGGTGTTGGAAGAATAAAGGATGTCAAATCCTGGAGCAAGGTCTTGAGTTTTGGCTTTGTGATTCAACAGGCAAAACCAACCTATGTTCCGTGCGTGACCTTTGACACAAGCGAGAAGACAGAGGAATACCTGATAGATTTTGAAACTTCAGGAAAGCTTGTCTGGTTGCAGGGACGTTTGTCAAGTCATGAATTTGAAATCATCCCACAACAAGGAATTTCAGTAAAATCAATAGGCTATCATTTCGGTATTCCAATTTATTTAAAAAAGGTGCGAATTTTTCTTGACAGCATTCTGTCATGTTGTTAGCATGCTGTCATGGACAAACAAGAGCATGTATCACCATCGGCGTCTGGAGAGGCATTTACACAGTTAATCTTAGAAACATTTCGATTCAACGGACGATTGATTGCTGCCGGGGACCGGTTGACAAAAGATCTGGGCATTACAAGTGCCCTTTGGCAAGTGCTCGGTGCTATCGATGAAGAGCCCTTGCCTGTGGCGCAAATCGCCAGAAACATGGGTTTAACCCGGCAAAGTGTTAGACGAACATCCCATGTGTTGAAGAGTAAGGGATTCGTTGATTTTCATGACAATCCAAATCATAGGCGTGCAAAACTTGTGAAATTGACAAAACAGGGGCGTAGCCTACTTGATCAAGTAACAAAACTGCACATCGATTGGTCCAACAGTGTTTCAAAGGGAATAGACGAAAAAGAACTCAAAACAGTTATTCAAACAATTAAAAAAATTCTTGAAAGACTGTAAATATACATAAATTCAGAGGGATACAATGAAAAAAAATGCACTGAAAACATTGACCTCGTTCCTTTCAGTATTGGGCCTTGAAGAGGAACCTATGGGGATTTATTACACCGATGAAAAACTGACCCAAGGCTTTGCGCCTAAGCCTATTGATTTGCCCACACGGGAAAAAGAAATGAAGAACGATATCGACTGGCAAAAGGTGTTCGGCCAATTCTCATGTGTGATGGGGCACATCTGGCGAGCCAGAAAAAAACAAAGTGTCGCGTATTTTTCCGCCGAGCAATTCGGATGCGCCGGAGGGGCGTTTTGGCTTGGATTTAACAAGCCTCAAACCGAAACCATTATCAACTATGTTTCGACTGGCATTCCTAACTGGACCGAGGGGGAGCTGTATTGTGATTCGCCGGACGATCTTAGACGAATTTTCGAATACGTTGATCCCAGACCCGCACCCAAAAAGTATTGTGTTGTTAAACCAATTAGCGAATTCTCAGATGATGAAGCTCCGGAACTGGTTCTTTTTTTTTCTCGTCCAGAGTCATTAAGCGGTTTGCACCAACTGGCGGCTTTTGTAACGAATGATCCAGAAGTGGTTGTATCCCCGTGGGGAGCCGGATGCGGGAGTATTGTAGCATGGCCACTGCACTACTTGGTAAAAGGAAAAAATAAGGCGGTAATCGGTGGCTGGGATGCTTCAGCCAGAATGTTTTTTAAAACTGATGAACTCTCGTTTACAATTCCATTCCAAATGTTTAAAGACATGCTCCAACGCTACGGCGAATCTTTTCTAACAACAAGGTCTTGGGAAACCGTTCAGAAAAAAATTGTAAGAAGTAAAAATGCTTGGGGTCAAAATTCCTAAACCAAGTAGGAGATTTGATATGATTAATAAGGTTCACCTTGCCGCAGGATTTATCGCAACACTCACAATTGCGAGTTTTTTTTCTTCAACACTTCTTGTTGAGATCTTTTGTTCAAGAGAGGTCATATCGACAGTTAAGAACTTGATTGTCTTACCGGGTTTGTTGATACTCATTCCGGCAATCGCCATCGCCGAGGGAACTGGATTTTTCCTGTCAAAATCGCGAAAAGGACTGTTAGTGGAGAAAAAGAGAAAAAGCATGCCAATAGTTGTTTTAATCTGCATTTTTGTCCTTTTACCAACCACGATTTTTTTAGATATGTGGGCATCAAATGAATCATTTGGCACTAAATTTTATATCTTACAAATAATCGAGATCGTCGCCGGAGGAATAACTTTGTTAATACTGGGTTTTAATATCCGTGATGGATTGAGGCTCAGCGGACGGCTTCGTTCTTGAGAATATAGAAAAAGGGGATACATATGCTCGTTTTCAAAGAACTCAATGAAAAAGTTAGCCTGCAAGATCAAATGCGATCTAAAGAGGAAGATTCTGTTGTTTTGATCAATGTGTTTACTATAGATCCCGCGGATGAAGAAGCACTCCTCAAAGCTGTAGATAAGCGCGCAAATTTCCCCTAAGTCCTATCCAAAATCCCAAGATAGTCTACCTACCCGGAAATAGTCAGGGAAAATAAAAGTAGAAGAATCA
>JANQDY010000225.1 GCA_028278625.1 Thermodesulfobacteriota bacterium | reverse complement strand
AGGTGAAAAAAATGGCCGCCCTGTACCGCACCCGTTTTGAGCAAATGCTCATAATATCGGCTTGACCGCGTTCTGACTTTTTACGAGACCATCAAATTTCCAGAGGAATTCTCCAATTGTTTGATACATCCCGAATCCATTCTCTTCCCTGTCCGCGCTTTTGCTTCTTAACTCAAAAGACATGAAATCTTGGTTCAAGGTTGCAAAATGAATTCAAGCCTGCTAGAAGAATTCTTTCAATAAATCGAAGAAACGGCCAACGTATGAGGTGAAAAGGCGAATTTCCTCATCCCGGCCCCAACAACCAAAGGATACTGACATGGCCAAGCTCGAACTTGTTGACATTTTTAAGAAAAGAACACGACACCCTTTCAGGCCACGATCATCGGACGTCATTAACAGGCTCTTTTCCGACTTCATGCCCTTTGGCTCATACCGGAGCGATTCTCTTATCGCGGGATCATGTGAATATGAGGAAAAACTGCTCTATGTGGTGGCTCAACAGAAACCAAAGCCTGAAGACCTGAAAAGCGATGAAGACCTGAAGAAACTGAACTATGGCATGCTCACCTCCGATGACCACTCCGTAATACTCTCCGTTTTAAACGAAGCCTGCAAACAGGATCTCGAGAATACGTACCTTTTTTCGATTATCGATACCTACGGTGCTGATATCAGCATGTTTTCGGCCCAGCGGTTTCAAGCCTTCTTCATCGCTCAGCTGATTCTGGAATTTCTGACGGTTCCCATCAGAACCATTTCACTGGTTTTGGGTGAAGGCGGAAGCGGTGGCGCCCTTGCCATTCAGGTTACCGATATCAGGGGACAAATGGACGATGCCCTCTATGCCACTGCCCCGCCTGAAAGCATGGCATCCATCGTATTCAGAGACGCCAATCGCATTGAAGACGCCTTGGCCATATTAAAGCCGGGCGCAAAAGACCTTAAAAATCTGGATGTCATCGACCGTATCGTCCCCTCTCCGGAGGATGTTACCGACACCACGGCCATGTGTGAAAACATAAATCAATTCTTGATGAAGGCCATCAAGGATCTTTCACGGTCTAAAATCGAAAAACTCATCAAACGGCGGGAAATCAGGGCCAAGAATTACGGTCTGTCAAAAGGGAGCGGAAAGTTTTACGATATCAAAAGGTATATCGAAACCCCCATCAAGAAGGCTTTTCGTAAGCCCCCGCCAGACATTCAGATTCTCAATTACACCAGCTTGACAGAGGTGGGTGACGGCTATGGAGATGTTCAGCATGCACCCGCCAACAGGGAATTGATCGAATGCGGGGCCGGCAGACAGGGGGACAAGCGACGAAAAGGGTGCGGGAAACTGGTTCCGCTTCGGGCGCTCCTGGACAACTTCAATGTTTGCCCTGAATGCGGTTTTTCTTATATCCTCGGTGCCAGCGGCTGGATCGATTGCCTGGCCGATACGGGAAGCTTTCATGAGCTTTATCGGAATTTAACGGTTGAGCAGCTTTTGGATGAGTCCGCCATCACAGACTATTACAGGGCGTTTTTGGCCAAGCAGGAAGGGCATTCACACTTCAATGAATCACTGGTGGTGGGAAGCGCCAGGGTCAACCGGATGCGCACCGTCATGGCCCTTGGCACTTTCTACTACTGCGGCGGCTCCATGGGCGTGGTTTTTGGCGAAAAATTCAGACGGGCCGTTGACTACGCCATCCAGGAAAATCTGCCGATGATCAGCCTTTGCTGCTCGGGAGGCGCCAGGCTCTATGAAGGCATATCGGCGCTTATGCAGATGGTCAAAACCATTGAGTCCATCAACCGCTTAAGAAAAAGCGGACTCCCTTACATTTCCATCCTTGCGGACCCGGCCACGGGCGGAGCCATTGCAAGCTATGCAGCCTTGGGCGACATTACCATTGCCGAACCGGGAGCCCTCGTGATTTTCGCGGGCCCCAGGGTTATGAAATCGAGAGGATTCGAAGTCAATGAAAAGCTGGTGAGATCCCAATCCCTGCATGAGATTTCCGGGGAAATCTACAAAAACCTTGACTACTACCACAATATCAGGGGGATCCAGGAAATTTGCGAACGAAAGGATATGAAGCGAACCGTTTCCAAATACCTGGAGTTTTACTATCGAAGTGAATTCAAGGGGAGAAAGAAAGGGCGCAAAATTTAGCCGCCCAAAAACGGCCATACCTTGCGCCCCTCTGCGGTGTTCCGTTAGGGCGCTCAGCTCAACCGCTTCATATCTTCCACCAGCCCCCTCACCGCATCGGCTGAATGATTGAGAGCAGCTTTTTCACTTTCGGTCAATTCAATTTCAATGATCTCTTCAATACCGCTGGCCCCCAGCTTCACCGGGACACCGATAAACAGATCATTTATACCGTATTCCCCGTTCAGACAGGCGGCACAGGGTAGAATCTTCTTCTTGTCCTTGAGGATGGCTTCGGCCATTTCCACGGCCGCGGAAGCCGGCGCATAATAGGCGCTTCCGGTCTTTAAAAGACCCACGATCTCCGCACCGCCGTTTCGCGTTCGCTCAACCAGGGCATCAATCCTTTCCTTTTGCATGAGTTCTGTGATGGGGATACCCGCCACCGTTGAAAACCTCGGCAACGGCACCATGGTGTCTCCATGGCCGCCCAGAACAAATGCATGGGTGTTTTCAACGGAGACATTCAATTCCATTGCGATGAAGGTGCGAAAACGGGCTGAATCGAGAACGCCCGCCATGCCCAGCACTCGGCTCTTGGGAAAACCACTGGCATTGTAGGCCACGTGACACATGGCATCCAGTGGATTGCTGACGATGATCAATACCGCATTAGGGGCTTCTTTTGCCACGGCCTTGGTGACGGTGTCCATAATACCCATATTCGTGCTCAAGAGGTCGTCCCGACTCATGCCCGGCTTTCTGGGTATTCCGGCCGTTATGATCACAATATCCGAATCCTTCGCCTGGGAGTAATCACCCGTTGCGCCGATAATATTGGCATCATGCTTCTCGATGGGAGCGGCTTCCATTAAGTCAAGGGCCTTACCCGCCGGTACGCCTTCAAGAATATCAATGAGGACCACATCCGCCAGTTCTTTTTCCGCAAGACGCATCGCCGCAGTGGCGCCTACATTTCCTGCCCCGATGACTGTTGCCTTTTTTCTCATGCTCATTGCTCCTTTCATTTGGTGATACTTAAAGTACGATGAATTCCGAAAAGCCGGTCCGAACCGTGGATTATAAATGAGATTTCAAAAGGGGTCAAGGAACCGGCACTTCGAAGAAATTACCTCACGAACCAAGCATATTTCAACCCGTTAAATCCTTTCCGCAGAAGGGGCAGAACTGGAAATCTGTTTTAACGGGCCGGCCGCACCCCGGACACGTCTTCTCAATTGGAAGGGCAAAGCTCTCTTCACCGGATTCGGGCATTACGGCACCACAACTCCGACATCTGTAATAGGTCTCCCCCTTTTTGATGGGAAAAATAGGGATAAAAAACAAGGACAGATAATGATCCGTCCTCATGGGCCTCAATTGATAAAGCCCGCAGGCATCACACAGCCTGGAAGCCCCTTCCAGTTTAACGGTCTTGGGCTGAACGCCGCCGATAAAGAAAAACATGGGGACTGCACGATCCTTATGAAGATTAAGACTTGCACTGCTTTTATCCGCATACTATCATCTTTGGAAAGAAATTGCTCCCCAATAATGCACCGCATCCCGGTGTGAAACCTGGTGATCGGTGAATGAATCCTGACAGGCCATGAGAAAAAGCTTCGAAAATCCGCTCTCCATCGAAAATGTCTGCGAAAGCCTCTTGAAAAAGGGTTTGATATCCGCCGCTCAAAAAAAGTCAATCCTCAAAAGAAAAGCCGCCTTATATGAAAATATCGCCAGACAAGCATACCAATCGGCCAAACCCGGAACCCGACACACCCACCCGGCACTTATCGTGGATCAAATTGCCGGTCTCAGTCTGGAGCGATCCGACGACCCTGAAAAAGTCCTGGATGAGGACATCATTTGTCAGTGCTTGGCGGAAGTCTGGAACATCCCTTACAAGAAGATCGATCCCCTCAAACTGGATCTCAAACTGGTAACCAGCACACTGCCCCACAGTTTTGCCAGAAAACACCTGGCCCTGCCCGTAAGCGTCAAAGACGACCGCCTCATCCTGGCCATGGCAAACCCGTTTGATGTGGAAATCATCGACAATATCGCCAGGGTCGTTCACATGAAGATAAAACCGGTGGTCAGTTCCAGAAAGGATATTGTCAGGCTTTTGGATGAGTTTTACGGCTTCAAACGCTCCGTATCGGCGGCAGAGATTGAATTTTCAGGATCTTCGGTCGATCTTGGGAACCTGGAGCAGTACGTGCGGTTAAAGTCCACCGAGGAACTCCCTTCCAATGATCAGCACGTGGTAAACGCTGTAAACCATATTCTCAGTTATGCCTTTGACCAGCGTGCCAGCGATGTGCACATTGAACCCAGACGGGAAGACAGCCTCATCAGGATTCGTGTGGACGGCATCCTTCACCCCATCTACGACTTCCCCAAAAAGGTCCACTCCGCCATTGTGAGCCGGATCAAGAGCCTCGCCCGAATGGATATTTCCGAAAAGCGAAAGCCCCAGGATGGCCGTATCAAGACGGACAAGGGGGGGGTGGAGACGGAAATACGGGTTTCGACAGTTCCGGTGGCGTTCGGGGAAAAACTGGTCATGCGCATCATGGATCCGGAAATTCTGTTTCAGGACCTTGAAACCCTGGGATTCTCTCCTCTGGATCTCACCGCTTACAAGAAAGTCATAAATATGCCCCACGGCATGGTGGTGGTTTGTGGCCCAACGGGCAGCGGCAAATCCACCACCCTCTATTCCACCCTTAGAACCCTTTCCTCGCCCGGCATCAATATCACCACGGTGGAAGACCCGGTGGAAATGGTTTACGAAGGATTCAATCAAATTGGCGTTCAACAGGCCGTGAACGTCACATTCGCCTCCATCCTTCGAAATATCCTGAGGCAGGACCCCGACATTATCATGGTCGGGGAAATGCGCGATCTTGAAACGGCGGAGAATGCCATTCAAGCGGCATTGACCGGGCATCTGGTCTTTTCCACCCTTCATACCAATGATGCGGTCTCTTCTATCATACGTCTCCTGGATCTGGGCATACCCGCGTTTCTGATCCAGGCAACCATGATCGGCATCCTGGCCCAGCGCCTGGTACGCAAGATATGCCCCTACTGCAAGGAGAGTTTTGAGATGGACACGAAGGACCTGAGGGGCCACGGATTGGAGTTCAACCGCGGGGGCACCATAAGACTCTATCGTGGAAAAGGGTGCCTCAAGTGCCGCGGCACGGGGTTTTTGGGCAGAATCGGCATCTTTGAACTGGTTCCGGTCACGGAATCCATCAGCAAGCTGATAACGGCGGAAACAGACGTTGAAAGCCTACGCGCCGAGGCTAACAAAAAAGGCGTTTACACCCTAAGGCAGAACGCCGTCAAAAAGCTTCTCGAGGGGAAGACCACACTCGACGAAGTGCTGCGGGTTACCTGGACCCATGCATAACGGGTGGTGTCCCAAAAGAGCCGTTCAGTTTCCGGGCGCTGACATGTAACCCTCATGCCGGTTACCCACCGCATGTTCCAAGCGGGCGAGGTTCTGGAGATATTCGTAAGTGGCATCTACCAGATCGTTTTTTGAAACGGTCAGCGCCATTTCCGCATCCGCAAACTCGATGGCATTTCCAACCCCGGTACCGTAGCGACCCTGGGCGATTTCCATATTCTCCTTTGCCTCTTTAAGGGCAACCTTGGCCGTCAAAATGGTTTCCCTGGACTCGCTGACACTGATAAACGCTTTTAGCACTTCCCGGTTCACTTCCTGTTCCAGTTCTCTTAGATTTGCCTTTAACCGGCCCAGGCTCGCATGGGATTCCTTTTCTTCCCCCCGGGTTCTGAAGCCGGAAAAGATCTCCCATCTGAGGGTCACACCCGCGGCCCAGTAATCCTGTAATGGAAATTCAGTGCTGGCCCAACCATACCCGCCATTGGCGGAGACGCTTGGCCAATAGTCGGAGGTGGTGGCACCAAGACGGGCTTCGGCCGCTTTTATGTGTTCTCTGAGACTTGCGATTTCAGCTCTGTTTGAAAGGGCCTTCGGCATCAGCTGATCGATGTTTAAAGGCGCGGGAGGAAGATGCAGAATGGGCGACAACTGGTAAGCACCTTCCACCGGGGGCCCGCCAATGGCGTTTTCCAGGTCCACTTTGGCGGATCGCACGGCGAATTTTGCCTTGATCAGGTCCAGTTTTGATTTTGATTTTTCCACCAGGCTTTTGGTGACATCAATCATGGGGCGCAGCCCTGCTTCAAAAAGGGCTTTCGCCTGCGCATGATGCCGCTCGCAGGTCCGCAAGGATTCTTCAGCGACACCGACTCGCTTGATCCTCTTCAGAACTTCGAAATAGGCCTCTTTGACACGGCAGACCATATCGGACACGTCCATTTCAAAGTCTTTCCGCCCGGCAGCCAACTGTTGCCGGCGGCTTTTGAGATTCCCTTCCGTCTTGCCAAAATCATATACGTGCTGTGACACAAAAAAGTTGGTATTGTAGATGTTCAGCGGGCTCTCCAGATTCGGCAGATCCCCCGTTCCCGATTGTCTTTGTGCATTATGGATGAGGCCGCCGAACATTTCCGGGAGGTCCCCACCCACCCGATAGTAATTGGTCAAGTTTGAAAATTGCGGAAGGTAGGCGGCATTCGCCTGTTCAACCATGGATTCAAGGGCCATCACCTCGTGCCGGGATGCCTCGATGGAGGGGTTTTGCCGAAAGGCCGCGTGAAGAACCTGATCCAGGGAAACGGTCTGTTCCTGGGCTGCGCATGGCCCGTGCCAGCTCGCCGCCATTAACAGGAGTAGCACGAAAACAAAAATGAATGGTCCGCGATCTTTCATTGTTGCCTCCCTTCCTCTTGCCGAACCGTTTCCGTACCTGCCCCGGGGCCCATGTTAATCGAGGGTCCGCCTGTAGAACTTGAATCCCACAACCACCACAACGATCCAGAAGAGAGCGATAGGCCATATATACTGGAGAGATTCCTGTAAATCATTTCCTTTCAAAAGAACGCCCCTTACGAATCTGAGATAATGGGTCAAAGGGAGAACACTGCCGATTTTCTGCGCCCACACAGGCATCCCTCGAAACGGAAACATGAAGCCTGAAAGGAGCAGGGAAGGGAGAAAGAAAAATACGGAAAGTTGCATGGCCTGAAGTTGATTCTTGGCCAGTGACGAAAAGGTGACACCCACTGTCAGATTGGCGGCAATGAAAACGATTGATAGTGCCAGAACCAGCAGCATGCTTCCCCGCATGGGAATGGCAAAAAGAAACCGGGCGGCCACGAAAATCAACAGGATTTGAGCGTATCCCACCAGTATGTACGGGAGAATCTTGCCGATCATTACCTCAAGAGGGTTCACCGGCGTGGAAAGAAGGCTCTCCATGGTGCCCCGTTCGGTTTCGCGGGTGATGGCAAGACCGGTGATGATCACCAGGGTTAGGGTCAGAATCACCCCCATGAGTCCCGGGACAATATTGTACTGGGAAATGGCTTCCGGGTTGTATTGCGGGTGAATGCGGATATCCACGGGAAGTTCGCTATGGGCCAGATGGGACAGGGGACCTTTCAGATCCTTCATAAGGCCGCTTCTGATGATCTCATGGAAGGAGGCCAAAGCATTGCTGCCGGCAGACGGATCCGTTGCATCCGCCTCCAGAAGCAGCACCGGACGCTCACCCCGAATAAGCCTTTGCCCGAAAAGCGCCGGTATGGTCAGCACAAACTGAACCTCTCCGTTTCTAAGCATTTGCTGGGCCTGGGTCCTGCTTTCCGCCTCTCGAACCACGCGAAAATAGCTGCTGGTCTGCATGGCGCTGACGATGGATCGTGAAAAAATGGAGTTATCCCCGGACAAAACGGCGGTAGGGAGATGTCTCGGATCCGAATTGATGGCATATCCGAAAAGGACCAGCTGTGCGATGGGAATCCCCAACATCATGAACAGGGTCACCCGGTCCCGGCGCATCTGAATGAATTCCTTGGCAACAACGGCCCAGAACCGGCCAGGTGAAAAGACCGAGGTCTTCATTGCTTCAGGGCCCCCGCGTTATTCATCAAATCGATGAAAACCTCCTCCAGGCTTGTATCAATGCGGGTCCAGCGATATTCACCTGTTTTGTAGGGTGAAACACTCTCACTGAAGCGCTTCGAATCACGGGTGCTCACGTGGAGGGTATTGCCAAAGGCCACCACCTGATCGATACCTGGCAGCGGTTTGAGGACCACCGAAAGCGCGTGGGTATCCCCGCCCGCCACCTGCCATGTGACAAGACCGGACGCTTCGATAAGCTCGTCGGCGCCGCCGGAAGCCAAAAGGTCACCATAGGCGATATACCCTAGTCTTTTACAGCGTTCCGCTTCATCCATGTAGTGGGTGCTGATCAACGCCGTAATTCCTTCGGAAGCCAGTTCGTGCACCTGGTCCCAGAAATCCCGGCGAGCGCCCGGGTCGACCCCTGCGGTCGGTTCGTCTAAAAGAAGCAATTTCGGTTCATGAAGAATACATGCCGCCAGGGCCAGACGCTGTTTCCATCCGCCGGAAAGGCTTCCCGCCAATTGATTTTTAAATCCGCCGATGCCGAAACGCTCAATACAGTTCACGACTCTCTTTCTGCGATTCCGAATCCGGTATATGCGCGCCATGAAATCGAGGTTTTCGCGCACCGTCAGGTCCTCATAAAGGCTGAACCGCTGTGACATATACCCTACCAACGGTTTGATTCGGGCCGATTCCTCCAGGATATCGTAACCCAGGCAAACGCCGCTCCCTTTATCGGGCCGAAGGAGCCCGCAGAGCATCCTTATGAAAGTCGTCTTTCCGGATCCGTTGGGGCCTAAAAACCCGAAGATTTCACCCCTTTTCACCTGGATGCTCAAATCTCTGACCACGGTTTTCGGCCCAAAGGATTTTGTGAGGCCCTCCACATCTATGACCACCGGAGAATCACTCATGGGCCCTTCCCTTTTTGGTGATTTCCCTAACGTCAACGGGCTGTCCCGGATGAAGAAGGCCTCTGGAATCCTTGTCCGCGACCGCTTCAACGAGAAAGACCAACTTGGACCGGGTCTGACTTGAGTAAATGACCGGGGGGGTGAACTCTGCCCTTGGAGAGATGAAGTCGATGTGGGCCAGGACGGCTTTGCCCCCGTCAAAGGAAACCGACACCCTTTGGCCCAGGGAAAGACGCCCCAGCACTTTTTCGGGCACAAAGAACCTGACTTTAATGTTTTCAGGCGGCAGCAGCGATACGACCGGCCGTCCCGATGGAACCCACTCACCCGGATAGTAGAGGATATCGAAAACCACTCCGTCCCGATCCGACTTCCG
>JANQDY010000209.1 GCA_028278625.1 Thermodesulfobacteriota bacterium | reverse complement strand
TTACACAAGCCATGGCCGACCTCAACACGGACAACTACGAATTCACCCAGAAGATGTTGGAGCAGAGCAAGAAGGTGGAGCAGGTGACCACCCTGAGCGATATCAAGGAGATGAAGCAAGTCTTGAAGAGCGTCATCGAGGATGTCCGGGATACGGTGTCGGAGAAACAGTCCCGGGATGACAAGCAGATTAAGATGCTCTCAAAAAAGGTCAGGACCCTCCATAATGCCCTTGAAAAGGCGGAGGAAGGCACCCTTCGGGATGGCTTGACCGGTGTGTACAACATGACCGCCCTCGAAAGATATCTCAAGAAGGGGGCTAGAGGCTCCGGACATTCAGCTTTTTCCATGCTGGCCCTGGATATTGACGATTTTGCAAAAATCGTGGAAGTCTACGGCCCCAAATTGGGGGATCGGGTAACCCTGGCCATTGCTGAGAAGTGCCGGGAGTTTGTTGGACCCTCTGATTTTTTGGCCCGTTACAAGGGCGGGGCCTTTGTTATGGTTCTTCCCAGTGAATCCCTCAAACATGCCGCCAAAAGGGCCAAGCGTCTGTGCAAGACCGTGGCTGCCAGCAAGTACACTTTGGATGACGTGAAGGCCGAACACGTCCTGTCGTTTACCATATCGGTGGGGGCCGCCAGGTTCAAAAGGCACGACACCGTGGCGACGGTCACCCGTCGAACCCTTGAAGCACTCCATACGGCAAAGCGTTCCGGAGGCAATCGGGTCGTTTCAAAAAAAGGCCGCGGCTTGCGGACTTCCGGCGACGACGTTATCGATGTGGATCCAGAGTAAAGAACCGCTATCGGAATAGACGGCGGATCTCCTGTCCATCCTGCCAGACCAGATCTATCTTCCGGTTAATTGATTTCAGTTGTTTTTCGATCTTCACCGTCTGTTTGGCGATTTCGTCTTTGGACATCCCTTTTGGGATGTGGACCGCCTCACCAAAACAAACAAGAATGTTGGAGAACGGCTTGGGAATCATGAACCGATCCCAGCTGTTGAAGACCCATCGCTTTTCCGGGGAGACCCCGGTGGGGAGAATCGGCAGGCCCGTGGCCCTGGCAATTCTTAAAAGGCCCTGTTTAACCACTTCAGGAGGACCCTGGGGTCCATCAACGATATGGGCGATGTTATAACGGCTGGCCCCCAGGGCCTTGACGGCCCGAAACGCCTTACTTCCTCCCCGGGAGGAGGAGCCCCTCACGGCATGCCAACCAAAGAGCTGTGCGATTCTCGCAATGTATTCCCCGTCACGGCTTTCGCTGATAATGATGGCAATGGGTTTTCGCTGAGCGAATGGGGTGATGCCCGCAAATAGCCGCTGGTGCCAGCCCCCGTAAATGACCGCTCCGTATTTTCGAAGCGCCGCCCTTTCGTTTTCGAGCCCCAGAAACCTGAACCGGTAGGTGGCAGAAACGATTTTGATGACCCAAAAACCGATGTAAGGGATCGCATATTTGTAAAGAAAATCGTTAAGAATGCCGTCTTTCATGGCAAGATCACCTGGTTGAGCGATTTTGGCGAAAAAGGTCTCTTTTCCATCAGCCCCCCAGATACGCCTTTTCCACCTGTGGATCGATGAGCAGTTTTTCTGACGCGCCCCTGAGGGTAATTACTCCGTTTTCAAGGACATACCCCCGCTCCGCGAACCGCAGTGCCATGCGGGCGTTCTGCTCCACCAGCAAAATGGTGGTTCCTTCACCGCTGATGGATTCAAGGGCCTTAAAGACGTCCAGCATGAGAAGAGGGGCCAGGCCCATGGAAGGTTCATCCAACAGCATCACCTGCCGGCCGCTCACAAAGGCGCGGCCAATGGCCAACATCTGTTGCTCGCCGCCGCTCAGTGTCCCTGCTTTCTGAATTTCCCGCTCTTTCAGCCTGGGAAAAATGGCGAACACCCGCTCCATGTCCTTTTGGATTTCAGCATGGTCTTTTCGGGCAAAGGCGGCCAGCTTCAGGTTTTCCAGAATCGTCATGTTGCCGAAGAGCCTGCGGCCCTCGGGAACGTGGCTAATGCCCAGTTCACTGACAATTTTATCGGCGGAGAGCTCCAAGAGATTTCTTCCGTCAAAAACCATTCTTGATCCGGGCAGCACCGGCACAAGCCTTGAAATGGCTTTCAGCGTCGTGCTCTTGCCGGCACCGTTGGCGCCGATCATGCAGACAATCTCTCCCCGGTCAACCGCGAAATCAATTCCCTGAAGGGCCATTATTTTCTCGAAGGACACCCTCAGATTTTCGATTTCCAAAAACATCATTCCACCATATCCTGACCCAGATAGGCATCAATAACTTTGGGGTTCTTCTGGATTTCCGAAGGGGACCCTTCGGCAATCACTTCGCCAAAGACCAGTGTTTGAATGCTGTGGCAAAGCTCCATGACCACTTTCAACCGGTGTTCAATCAGAAAGATGGCCACACCCATGGTTTCGTGAATCAATCGAATGATCTCCATCATCTGCAGCAGCTCTTCGGGGTTCATGCCGGCGGTGGGTTCATCCAGAAAAAGAACCTTGGGTTCGGTTGCGAGGGCCCTGGCCATCTCCACCCGCCGCTGAGCACCGTAGGGAAGATTAAGAACATTCTGGTCCGAGAAATCCCGGGCCCCCACCAGTTCCAGCAGTTGAATGGCTTTTTGTTCGATGGCGTCTTCCTCCAGGTTCCGTTTGTGGGTGCCGAAAAAGGCCCCGAAAAGGCCGTAACCGAGCCGCGAATACCGGGCCATTTTGACATGTTCCAGAACCGTCATGTGGCGCCATAGCCTGAGATTTTGAAAGGTTCTGCCCAGTCCCTTTGACGCAATTTCATGGGGCCTCTGTCCGACGATATTTTCTCCCTCCAGCAGAACGCGGCCCCTGGTGGCTTTATGGATCCCGGTGATGAGGTTGAAGACAGTGGTCTTGCCTGCGCCATTGGGGCCGATGAGTCCTCGAATCTGTCCCGCTTCAATCTCCAGGCTGTAATCATGAACGGCTCGCAAGCCTCCGAAGTAATGGGTCAGTTCTTTCACCTCTAGCAACGGCATCCTAATCCTCGGTTGAAGTCATGTTCTTCGGTTTGATCAGATTTCCCACGTTGAATTCCCGAAAGGCGATGAGCCCGGTGGGTCTGAATATCATGACCAGGATGAGCAGAAGCGGAATAATGATCCATTTAAGTATTTCTAAAGGTCTCAGTGCCTCGCTTAAAAGGCTCAAGCTGACCGCTCCCATAATGGAACCGTAAACGGAATTAAGTCCTCCGAAATAGACCATGGCCAGGACCTCGGCCAGACGCTGAATACCGAAAGTGCCGGGGTTGATAAAGCGAAGCACGTGGGCAAAGAGTCCCCCCGCCACGCCGGCCCAGAAAGCGGCGAACAGAAAGCCGGTCATTTTTGTTCGCCGGGTGTTGACGGTCATGGCATCGGCCGCGGTTTCATCGTCTCGAACGGCATTTAATGCCTTTCCCATGGTGGATCGCACGAAGTTATTGATGATCCAGACGCACAAGACGGTCCACACGAAAACCGTGGGCAGATTGGCCCAGTTGGGTTGGCTGCTCATCCCCCTGGGGCCACCCACCACTTCCAGGTTTTCAAAAAGGCTTTTTACAATAAACATGAATGCCAGGGAGATAATGGCCAGGTAATCGCCTCGGGTTCTGAAGGAGGGGATGGCCACCAAAAGTGCGCCAAGGGCCGCCACCAGGCCGCCGGCAATCAAGGCAACGGGGAAGAGGAACGGTCCCAAAAACGGCGGCAGCAGAGCTTCTCCGAAAAGCCGGTCGTTCACAAAAAGCCCGAGGGTAAAGATGGATGCCGCATAGGCCCCCAACGCCATGAAACCGGGATGGGAGCAACTGAATTCACCCATGTAACCGTTAATGACATTGAGACTCAGGGTCAGCATCACGGCAATGAGGGTGAACTTAAGGGTCAACAGCCGATAGGCGCTGAGATCCGACCAGGCATGCAAAACCGCGTAAAGCAGGGCAAGGTGGATCAGCACGGAAAAGGATTTTGAAAATCGGAGCAGATTGTGGGCCGCCAGATTGGCAACGCCGGCGCACAATCGGCCCACCACAACGACGGGGAGTCCGTAGATCACCAGCACATAGATCATGGCGCTGGGGATCAGAAAGGGTTTTTTCAGCATGATGAGCGCGCCGAACAGGACCGGCACTTTGGGGAGGCCCAGAAGTTCCGAGAAAGGGTCCCCCGCCATGTGCTCCAGGATCACCGCTCCCCAGGCCCCCAGCAGCCATCCCAGTAACGGAACCGGCGCCGCAAACCGTTTCAGCCCGGCCCGCCATCCATTGGTCTGTTTATCTCTTCCGGTCTCCACCTACAACCTCAGCCGCGCACTGTAAGCTTCGCCAAAGAACCCGTGGGGTCTGAAAACCAGAATCAGTAGAATGATGGAATAGGCAATCAGGTCCCTCAAGGTGGATGGAAAAATCATTGCCACGAAAATCTCGATAAACCCCAACAGAAATCCCGCAAGAGCCGCCCCCATGATGGAGCCACGCCCCCCCAGGATGGCCGCCACAAACGCCTTCCACCCAAAGACAATCCCCATGTAGGGGTCCAGGACCGGATAGGCAATGCCAAACAGGATGCCGGCTGCCGCGGCAAGGGCCGATCCAATGGCAAAGGTGAGCCTGGCCACCTTGTTGATGGAAACCCCCATGAGTGGCACCACCGCGTAATCGAACGCCATGGCCCGCATGGCCATGCCCCATTTGCTGTGTTTCACGAACTGGTGGAGTGCGATCATGAGGGCGATGGAGACCAGCACGATCATGATCTTCTTGTTGGTGACGAAGACGCCTCCCAGATTGTAGGTGACAGACTCAATCAACCGTGGAAAACGCACTCTCTGGGCCCCCAGAAGCATGAGGTTCCCGGTTTCCAGGATAATGCCGATCATTAATCCGGTGATGGCGGCGGATGCCCTGGGGGCCTCCCGCAGGGGGCGATACCCCACCCGTTCCACCAGCATCCCCAAGAATGACGTGAGAAACATGCTGATAATGATGGTCAAAACCAGAATCAACCAGCCCGGTGCTGCAATGGTGCCCAATTTGGCCAGGGCCACCAAAAGGGTTGCCATGCCAAAGCCGATATAGGCGCCTACCATGAAGATATCACCATGGGCGAAATTAAACAGCATCAGGATGCTGTAGACCATGGCATACCCCAGGGCGATGAGCGCGTAAAAACTGCCCCATTGAAGAGCATTCACCAGGTTCTGGAAGAAGAAAGTCACTTAGAAGAATCCCTGGCTTTTAGGGACACACGGACTTGTAGAATTCAAATTCGCCGGTATCGCTGATCTTGACAATTACCGCGCACTTAATGGGATCTCCCTCTTCCGTAAACGTCATGTTGCCGGTAATCCCCTTGAATTCCTTGATGCGTGCAATGGCATCGCGGACACACTTGCGGTCTTTCTCCAAGTTTCCGGTGAGTTTTCCGCAGGCGCGGATGGCCTCCTCCATGATGCCCAATGCATCCCAGGTGAGGGCTGCCACGTCATCCGGCACATAACCGTATTTTTTTTGATAACGGTCAATGAAGGTTTTTGTGGGACCCGTGGCGCCGGCGGCCGCATAGTGAGAGCTGAAAAAGAGCCCATAGCAGTCCTTTCCGCAAAGTTTCACCGTTTCAGCGGAACCCCAGCTGTCACTCCCCACAATGGGCTTGTTCCATCCCAGTTCGTGGGCCTGTTGTACGATGAGGGCCACCTCGTTGTAGTACTGGGGTGTGAAAAGGAACTCCGCACCCGACTGAATGATCTTGGTGAGCTGGCTGCTAAAGTCCGCGTCCTTCGTGGTAAAGCTCTCAAAGGCGACCACGGATCCTGGTCCGTGGCGTTTTTCCCACGCTTTTTTGAAGTATTCCGCCAGACCTTTAGGGTAGTCGCTGGCAACATCGTAGAGCACCGCCGCTTTCTTAAATCCGAATTCTTCCGTGACGAAATTGGCCACTACAGGTCCTTGAAAAGGATCCAGGAAACAACCCCTGAAAACATAGGGCCGGCCGCTGGTGGTGTTGGGGTTGGTGGACCAGGGGCTGATCATGGGGGTTTGCCAGTTGTTGGCCACCTCACCTGCCGGAACAGCCTGGGATGAGGCCTGGGGACCCACGATGACCAGCACTTCATCTTCGGTAATCATTTTGGTGTTGGCTTTGACCGCAGATTCGGCTTTGGATTCGTTGTCTTCGATGACCAACTCCACGGGATATTTTTTTCCGCCCACCTCCAGTCCGCCTGCGGCATTCAAATCCTCCAGCCACATTTGAGCGGCATATTTGGTTCCTTCCCCCACTTTGGGGATATCGCCGGTCAAGGGGGCGTTGATCCCGATCTTGATGGTGTCGCTTTTGGCAAGGGCACCGGGCGCAAACAAGAGCATCGTAATGAGAAACAATCCGACAAAAAGCCATCCTTTTCGCATAAGATTCTCCTCCTTTTTGGTAGGGTTAATGAAATAGGCCACTTTAACCCCAGCGGGCCATATTTGCAATGTCTAAAAGACATGAAATGTCGAGGGGGCAAGGTTCTTTTTGAAAGGGGTATTCCGGATTCGGCCATAAGGTGGTTGGTTAAACGGATCCCTCCGCCTCGAAGCTTTCGCGGGTATCAAGGCGGAGGGACCAAAGGAGTTAAGGGTGCCCTAATCAGGCTTTCTCAACACTTTCCGGGACGCCCTCGTACGGGGTCTATTTGCTGGATTTCAGGGTCTTGGGGTCCCTTCTTGCTTTCAGAATCTCAATGCTGCTTTTGAGTCCCTTGTAAAGCCTGGCCAGTTCGAGCCCCATGCCGGAAATCTGTGCCAGGGCCGTAACCAGGTTAACATCCTCCAATGTGGCTTCCCAGGGTTCGGCTGAATAGACCCGCAGCGCGCCGATGGGGTGCTTTCCCACAATAATGGGAACGGACAGGATTGAGGAAATTCCCTCTTTACTGGCAGCATCCGGATACTGAATTCGGGGGTCATCAGCCACATCCGTAATGGCCACGGGGCCATCCTTCAATGATCCGGCAATGGATTTCATGGCACTGAGGGGCCCTTTGTTCAGGTATTCGTCACTGAGTCCAAAGGAAGCGGCGACCTCCAGTTCATCGGTTTTGCGGTTGATAAGCAGCAAGGCACACCCTTTGGCATCCAATGCCCGTTTTACGCTTTCAACCGTCAGCAGCGCGACTTCTTCAGGATCTCTGGTCTGAGCAATGTCCCGTGTCACTTTCAGAATCGCTTCGTAATTCATCAATTCCTTTTTCATGGCATCCTCCTTTCTCAACAACTGTTATGATGTATGATTGACAAAGAAACACCCATAAAAAACGCCGGCCAACCTCGATTCCGTTACAAAAGATGCTGGTGTTAGAAGTTTCTAGTGAGCAGATCGTCTGATGAACTGGCGGTTTTAAATCGACTGAAGAGGTGAAAGATCCTGACAACCGGGCTTCTAGCTAGGCCCGAACGGGCATGAGGGCTTCAAATGTTCACGGAATCAAAACAAATTCCTTCAACAAAAAAGGAGAGAACGAAATTCACCCCGCGGAACACCCAGATTTCCGCGGGGACCACATTCACACAGTTTGAGCGGCTTCTCCACGTTTCAGTCCCTTTCTAGCGAAGTTGCTGCAACAATTCGGCAATCTGCTCTTTCTCGTTCAATGCTGAAACCCATTCCTCCGGAAGGTCGCCGGCGCCGGAATAGGCTCCCAGCACCATCCCCGTGATCATGCCCCTGGCGGCACTGTCTCCCCCCGCCATGACCGCCTGGATCAGGGCTTCTTTCAGATTACTCTCGTATTTGGCAATGAGGTGAATCACGCCGGGAAAGGCTTCCGGTGTATGACACCGCTGCCCGAAATGGACAATGGTTTTAACGGAGTCCTCCCCGGCGGTTTTGAGACCGGCATTCACCCAGTCTGAGAGTTTTGAATGGGAAAAGCTCTCAAGGGTAACCTCTTTCAGGGCTTTGATGGGAGAGAGTCCTCCCAGAATGCGAAACGTAACTTCCGCGAAAAAGGCGGCACTCTCCACCGTCAGAGGATCTGTATGGGTCATTCTCGTCTGGGCCAAAGCCGCGTCAAGCAGGCGTTCCAAGTGGTCTGAATAGCAGTAGGCCAACGGAGCGATGCGGGCGGCACCGGCCAGATCGTCTGAAGGAGAGCCCGCTTCCGTCGGCCCTTTTCCGGAAGCATAACCTGCCAGCGTGGCCTGGGTGGCCTGATCCACGTACCCGCTGTAATTCTTGAAAAGTGCCCGCCACCGGGTCGAAAAATCGACCAGGGAGAAACCCTTGTTGGCGACGAGGGATTCCAGAAGCACAAACATCTGGTCCCCGTAATGGGTAAAATCACCCCGCTCTTTTGTGGAATGATAACTGTTGGGCTGCGGTTCCAGGAAGGCTTCAACCCTTCCCAAGTGGGTTTTTATGGCTCGGGTATCGTAAACCCAATGGGCGCCAAGGGCCAGAGAATCGGCGGAAAAGGATGACATTACCATGGTCACTGAGCGGTTTTCCATTCAAGATCCTCCGGAAGCCTCTATAGGGTGTTGACTTCCTTTTTCAGTCTTTCAATAAATCTGGTTCTTGCTATTTCGTCGGATTTGATGTGCGCTTTCACTTCTTTCCAGGTGGGAGAACAGTCTTTGTAGGCCACATTCACCAAGCGGTGGATGATTTGATCGATCTCTTTTTTGTTCTCTTTCGTGACTTCGATCCCTGCTTCGTTCAAGACATCTTTCATGTGCCTGAAGTAGCAACTCATGGTAAGGTCTCCTGTTATGAAGGTTTTGAAGGCGTTTTTTGTCGGTTTTAGGGATCGTGAGCAGCTCTAGTAATTAAGTGAACCATCGTTACAGGCGTTTGTCAAATGAATTCTCAAATTCCCGGTCTCTTGTTCAGCCCTAGTATTTGGCCGCCTTTTCCGCCTTCTCCCGCTCAAAATCGTTGGAAGCGGCGGGCATTTCTCCTTTGACCATGGATTTTAAATTAAGCACATGGGGGTGGGTCGGTCCAAAAAGAGCGGTCAGAGAATGGACTGCCCGGCCCATCGTCCTGTCCAGGGACCCCTGATAATGTTCCCTGACGTCGGGTGGCATACGCTGATGCTGTTTCATCAGATTGTGAATCCAGTCATCGATCTCTTCGGGAGTGACACGTTCCTTCTTGAAGAGGTACCCTTCAAGGGCTCCCGCGGAGGCGGCGAATTCGAAGATTTCGCGGTACACATTCATTGGACCATTCCCTCCAGAAGTTTGCCGGTGGGTCAACCGCTTTTATTTCTTTACCAAACGGTCTTTGCGTGGGGATAATTCAGCAGCTTCTCATCCTGGGTAACAACAGGGGCCCCCAGAGTGATTGCCGTCGCAATAATGAGCCGGTCAGCTGGGTCTTTGTGTAAGGGTTTAGGTAAAGTCACGGACCTGACAACAATTCCGTTATCCACGGGCAGAAACCGGAAAAACGGCAGTTTTTCACAGTTGGATATCCAGTCGATGACGTCCATCTTCAATTTCAATCGCTTTTTGGCAACCAGTAAAGCCACTTCCCATGCACTGATGGAGGAGATATAGATGGCTCTTTTTTCCATGGCCCCATGGATCGCCTGAGCCGCTTTTTCGGACAGTCGTTCCGGGTTGCTGACAAACCATACCCAAACATGGGTATCCAGAACGATCATTTCAATGACTCCCAGTCGTCCAGACCGACCGGCTCGGTCGGGTTTTCATATTCAATAACGGAATTCCTCAGCATGCGAAGGGTCTCTGAGGGTTCCTCCCTATAGGGTATGATCTTGAGGACCGGTTTTCCGCGATCAGTAATGACAATCGGTTTTCCCGTCCTTTCAACTTCTCTAAAATACTGAAGTGCTTGAGGTTTGAATTTCGACTTCGCGACCTGGGTTTCCATTTGCGACTCCTCATCGCAGAAAAAATGAGATTGTGATGACATGGTCATAATACCATGGTCATTTGAGAAGGTCAAAACGAAATCGACACATCCGGCAACGCTTCTCAATCCGAAACAGTAACCATGTCCCCGTCTTTAAGATTCAGGCGCTCTTTGAGATTGCAGTGGGCAATCAGTTCGATGGTGCGACTGTCATGAATGCGAACCTCTTCGCTGGGCAGCACCAGTGCCGCCGCAACACCGTTCACGGTAACCCTTTTGATGCGTGCGGCGCAGAATGATGGGTCGTCGGGAATCAAGAGAGCGTCTGTCTCCGCCAAAAACCCTTCCAACCGATCCATGGTCTCGTCATCAATCCTGACATTAAGGGTCCCCGGATAAGGTGTCATGTGCAATTTCTCCCGGCACTGTCGGACCACCCAATCCACCTGCGTGAAATAAGCTCCCTTTCCTGCCCCTTTTTCTATGGTACCCGAAATGTTCATGCCGCTTTTTCCTCCGTTAACACCTCCCTATGGGTTGGGACCGAGCAAACCCTCCATGGTGTCATCGTCCTGGACCAGATCTTCAAAGGTCCTCTGGCAGAACAGGGTATTGCGGGAGAGGGCCGCGTACCGGTGCCTGACGTTTCTGGATGATTTCGGATTAACGGCTACCAGTTCAACGTCCGGACGAAGGTGCTTCTTGAAGAGTGCTTTGATGTGTACGTCACCGTCTGAAAGGGAGTAGCCCACAAAGACGATCCGCCGGGTGGCGCGTATTTCCCGGGAGGCCTCGCTGAAGAGCTGGCTGATCACCGGATTGTTCAGGATCTTCACATAGGAAGGCGGGAGGATGAGCGTTTGAAATTCGGTCCCGTCCAAAGGGCACATGTAATCATAGGCTTTCTGTTCCGGTTGGGTATAGCCGACGAAGCTGCCGCTGTCCAGGTCAATGCTCCTGTCCCAGGTGGTAAGAAGTGCTTGATTGCAGCAGTTGCAGTACTTCCAGTTGAGACTGCCGTGCAGTTTGATGATTTTAAAGGGCACCGGATTTTTCCCTGGCTTTGCGTGAACCGGCTCTCGCGGATTGATCCAGAACTGAAATTCCCGCAGGCTCAACTGCTTTTCGTAATTCATCAGGTGAACGCAGTAGTCGATATATCCGGTCCCCGGAAAGAGCGGTTCAAACGCCTGTTCCAGCAGGGTGTCATAATTTAAGGTGATGATGGAAACGTTACGGTTGTATCGTTCGACGGCTGCCCAGAAGCGGTGGTAATACGGGCTTTTCCGGTTGGACCGCTCATCCACGATATAGTGGATGATTTTTATCAGGTTTTCCTTGATCAGCACGATTTCCTCGTAACTGTATCGGGCATTTAAGCTTTCACGTTGCGCAATGAAAAAGTCAAGGAAACCGAAGACGGCTTCCAGTTTGGGGAATTCGCCGTTTTCGGCATCCACGTAAAAATTGGCTTCTATGAATTCCTTGACCTGCCGCCCCATGACGGACCGTTCCAGATGCGGCATGCTGCCGTCCAGCAGCATTGGAACGATATCCCGCTGAAGGGGAACGCCATCTCCGTAGGATGCACCGGCCCCCAGAACGAATACCACATCCCGCATGGGTTCATATTTGAGATACTGTTCGGAATTCATGGTGTGATATATGAATTGCCAAAAGGCCCATTCAAAAAAATGTAATGTCTCATACTCTACATGCTATCATTCATAATGTATAGATGCTAAAAACGTTTCAGCTCAGATTTATGGGGAGATTTTTCATGATGAAAAAGATCGCGGTGGTCATTCCCAAATACGGTCTGGTAGGCGGCGCGGAAGGGTTTGTCTATGCTCTTACGGAACGACTGGCGCTTCTGGGCGAGTTTGAAATGCACGTATTTGCGCATCGATATCTAAAGGGAAAGGCGCCCATTTCCTTTCACCGGGTTCCCATGCTTGCTTTTCCAAGATTCCTGCGACAGATAAGCTTCGCCTATTTCGTCAACCGTCGCTTGAATAAAGACACTTACCATCTGATTCACAGCCACGACAGGATTTTCAGGATGAACCTCTTCTCACTGCATGGCATTCCTCACGAAACATGGATCAAAGACATGAGAAATAAAGCCTTGAGCCTTTTTGATCGCGCCATGATCTGGGTGGAAAGGAAAGGCTTGAAGGGCCCACCCGCACCCACGGTGCTACCGGTTTCGACGCTGGTCAAGGAAGAGCTGCAAAAGGCCTACGCCATTCCCGATAACCGTATCGAGATCGTTCATCCGGGCGTGTCCCTCGACCGGTTCTCCCGTGAAAGGAAACCGGCTTGGAGAAGAGAGATCCGAGGGCGTCACGGCATCCACGAAGAGGATCCGGTTATTCTGTTTGTGGGAATGAATTTTGAGATCAAACGGCTGGGGCTTCTCATTGAGAGTATTGCACGGTTGTCTAAGGGAGACCCCCATCTGTCGCGGGTAAAACTGCTGGTTGTGGGCAAGGGAAAAGAAAAGGCCTATGAGGGCATGGCAAGAGAATGTGGCGTGGCTGACCGTGTCATTTTTGCCGGCGTCACCCGGGAGGTTGAAAAATACTATGCGGCAGGAGACGTTTTTGCCATGCCATCGGTGTATGATACCTTTGGCATGGCGGTTCTGGAAGCAATGGCTGCCGGACTGCCGGTGATTATCTCCCGGACCGTGGGTGCCCGGGATCTGGTTCAAGACGGCATCGAAGGCTTCATCCTGAATGATCCTCCCACTGCGGCCCAGCTGAGCCGCAAACTCGATTTTCTCTTTCACGGCCAAAACCGAATTCGAATGGGGGAATGCGCCAGAAAGCGGGCCCTGAAACATGACTGGGACCGGGTGGCTGGGCAAATGGCTTCCCTTTATGGGAGGGCCATTTCATATGGCGTCTGATTCTCATTAGTTGTGCAAAGTCCAGGTTCCCCGAGACCAAAAAAGCAAGGCAATGAATTTCCTTGACCTTTGGTCCGCTGTTACTCTATATCTAAACGTGTTGGCCCAATGGGGGGCGATCAACGCTGCCCTTTCATTGGGCCTGTATTTTATCAGGCAAGGGTAACTATTAAAAAGGGAGGTTTTGTTCGATGGATACTTTTTTGGAAGATGGGGCTAAGAACCCGATCAGAATTCAAGATAACACCTTTCGAGATGGTCATCAGTCGCTCTTGGCCACCCGGATGAGAACCGAAGACATGCTGCCAATCGCCGAAAAAATGGACAGCGTTGGATTTTGGGCCATGGAGGTCTGGGGTGGTGCCACCTTTGACACCATGCACCGGTTCTTGGCCGAAGATCCCTTTGACCGCATCCGGACATTGAAGAAATACATCAAAAAGACCCCTTTTTCCATGCTACTCCGAGGCCAGAACCTGGTGGGCTATCGCAACTATGCCGACGATGTGGCAAAACTCTTCGTTGACAAGACCTGCGAGGCCGGAATGGATGTCTTCCGGGTTTTTGATGCGCTCAACGATTTCAGGAATTTCGAGACGGTTGTGGAAAGGATCAAAGCCAACGGAAAGCATTTCCAAGGGACCATTTGTTATACGCTGACCGAGCGACGGATGGGCGGCGAGGTCTTTAATCTGGACTATTATGTGAAAAAGGCAAAAGAAATCCAGGACATGGGTGCAGATACCCTTTGTTTGAAAGACATGGCCGGGATCATGGCGCCTTTTGACATTGCAAAAATCGTTACCGAACTGAAAAAACACATTACCATTCCCATTCACCTGCACACCCATTACACCAGCGGCATGGCTTCCATGGTCTATCTTGAAGCCATCAAAGCGGGTGTTGATATTGTGGATACCTGTCTCGCGCCGTTTGCGCTCAGAACTTCCCAGCCTGCGGTTGAACCCATCGTGGCGACCCTTTACGGAACCACCCGTGATACGGGATTTGACCTGAGCCTGCTGTTGGAACTGGGCGACTACATGGAAACGGTGGCGCCCAAATACCGCGATTATCTGTCAAAACACAGGATGAGTGTCATCGATACCGGCGTGCTGGCCCACCAGGTCCCCGGCGGCATGATTTCGAATCTGGTCAGCCAGTTGAAAGAGGCCAAAGCCCTGGACAGGTTGCCTGAGGTGTACAAGGATGTGGCCGTAACCCGCAAGGAGCTGGGAATGCCGCCGCTGGTAACCCCCACCAGCCAGATCGTGGGTGTTCAATCGGTTCTGAATGTTCTGTTCGGCCGATACAAAATGGTGACCAACGAGGTCAAGGATCTGGCTTACGGCCTATACGGGCAGACCCCGATCCCGGTTGACCCTGAGGTGCAAAAGAAGGTCCTGAAAAATTACAAACGGGGAACCGAACCGGTCACCGGGCGTGCCGCAGACTTTCTGGATCCGGAACTGGAAAAGGCACGGGAAAAGGTGGGAGATCTGGCAAAGGATGATTTTGACCTTCTGATTTACACCCTCTATCCCACGACCGGTGAACAGTTCCTCAAATGGAAATACGGTCTGGAAGACAGACCGGCCAGTGTCAAACCCAAGACCCTTGAGGATATTCGAAAAGAGGATGAGGCCATGGCCGCCGCCATAGAACAGGTGTGCAAGACCATGTGAAAAGAGCAAAAATTTGTTTATCACGTTTGAAGGTATTGAAGGATGTGGAAAGTCGACGCAGGCGAGGCGGATGGCGGATCGGCTTGAAAGCATGGGGGTCCCATTGGTCCTGACCCGGGAACCGGGAGGCACCCCCATCGGGGCCGATATCCGGCGAATACTGTTGTCCTCCGGAAACCGGGATCTGCCGCCTTTGGCGGAACTCTTTCTGTATGAAGCGGACAGGGCCCTGCACATGACACATGTTGTGAAACCTTCGCTGGCGGAAAAGAAATGGGTTTTGTGCGACCGCTTTTTCGATGCCACCACCGCCTACCAGGGGTATGCACGGGGGCAGGATCTTTCCATGACAAACCGTTTGAACGAAATGGCTTCTTTGGGTATCAAACCGGACATGACATTTCTGCTCGATTGTCCGGTAGACGTGGGAATCAAAAGAGCGTTGAAACGAAACAGAGAAAGCCAGCTGGTGGGCCAGGACCGGTTCGAGCAGGAGAAAATGGCATTTCATGAAGCCGTTCGCCGCGGCTATCTGGAATTGGCCAAAAATAATCCGGACCGGTTTTTTGTGGTAGACGCCACAAAAAGCGAGGACCAACTGGAAGAGATGATTTTTTCCTTCCTGGGAGACCGCTTAGGGCCGGAATCCGCAAACGAGATCTCAGAGTAGAACCCTGATGTTTTTTCGAGAAATCATCGGTCAGGAAAAGGCCAAGCACCTGCTTGAAAACGTCGTGCGAAGGAAAAGGGTGCCGCACGCTTATCTGTTTACGGGTATCGCGGGAGTCGGAAAGACCAGCGCCGCCAAAGCCTTTACCATGACCCTCAACTGCCAAGCCCCAAAAGGGTTTGACGGTTGCGGTACGTGCGCGTCCTGCAAAAAGATCCTGGGAGGAAATTTCCCGGATTTTATGTCCATAGAACCTGACGGCCAGAATATCAAGATAGAGCAGATCAGGGAATTGAATCGAAATCTGGGATACGCACCTTATTCAGGGGGATACCGGGTGTGCGTGATCCGCAGGGCGGAGGCCATGACCGGCGAAGCCGCCAATGCCTTTCTGAAAACCCTTGAGGAACCGCCGCCCGCGAATATCTTTATACTCCATGCGGCCGAGCCCCGGGATCTTCTGCCGACCATCGTATCTCGGTGCCAGCGTGTTTCCTTCAGACCCCTTAACCCGAGGGAAATCATCGAACAGCTGGGCAAAAGGTCCGGTTTGGACAGGTCTTCCGCGGCAGTGCTGGCCAAAGCCGCCGACGGCAGCCTGGGACGGGCCATCACAATGAGCGCCAGTGATTTCCTGGATAAGCGGCGGGCGTGGCTAGAGAAGCTCTTTGGGCTTTACAGGTGCTCCGGCGGTGAAGCGCTGGATGTGGCGGTTCTAAGCGCCAAGGAAAACCGTGCGGGTCTGGATCAGGAGGGAAACAAGAATGCGGGGTTATTTGACATGCTTTCCGTCTGGGCATCCTGTTATCGTGATCTTCTGATCATTCGGTCGGGCGCGCCTCTTAAGTTCCTAATGAATGACGATTATGCGGATCAACTGACGAAGGCAGGGTCCCGGCTGTCGGTGGAAAACCTTATTAAGAGCTTTCGAACGGTGGATGACGCGGTCAAGGATTTGCACCGTCTGCGGAATACGGCGTTGGTGCTGTCAAATACCGTGCTGAAATTACAAAAACTGGGTTTGAACTAAAAACCAAGAGCCAAGAGTCAAGAACCAAGAACATGAGCAAGTACGTTGGTATCCAGTTCAGGGAATCAGGGAAAGTCTACGATTTCGATTGCGGACACTTTGTCCTTAAGAAGGGCGACAAAGTGATGGTGGTTACGGAAGAGGGTCCGGCAGTGGGGTGTGTCTGTACGGAACCTCAGAATGAACCGAAAGAAGGATCCGATCGAAAACTGAAAAAAGTTTTCCGGGTGGCCACACTGGAAGAGATCGACCGCTACGAAAGGGATTGCCGGCTTGAAAAGGACGTTTATGACTTTTGTTATCAGAAGGTAAAAGACCGGTCCGTCCCCATGAGCATCGTTTCGGTGGAGAAACGGTTTGATGGGAGCAAGACCATTATCTATTTCACGGCGGATGGGCGGGTCGATTTCAGACAGCTGGTGAAAGATCTGGTGGGGAGATTCAGAACGCGGATCGAAATGCGGCAAATCGGTGTTCGCCATCAGGCGAAAATGGTCGGGGGCCTGGGAACCTGTGGACGACCCCTTTGCTGTTCCACATTTTTGAACACTTTCGCCCCGGTTACCATTAAAATGGCCAAAAAGCAGAATATCTCCCTCAACCCCAGTAAAATATCCGGAATGTGCGGCAGGCTCATGTGCTGTCTGACCTATGAGGACAAATTTTATGAGCAGGCCAAGAAAAAGCTGCCCCGCATAGGAAAGAAGGTGACCACAAAAGAAGGGGACGGGAAGGTGATTCGCCAGAACGTCTTTAAGGAGACGGTAACGGTTTCCCTGGGGTCGGAAGGGGAAATTGAAGTGGAGGCCGGGGAAATCAAGGCCCTCTCAAACCCGAAAGAACGCTTTTTCAAGAAAAAGAAATCCAAGAAAAGGAGTAAACAGTAAGCGGTGCCAGAAAAATTCTATATCACAACACCCATATATTACGTAAACGCGGAGCCGCACATCGGTCATGCCTACACGACCATTGTGGCGGATGTACTGAATCGTTTCCACATATTGGCCGGGCAAAAGACCTTCTTTCTAACGGGTACCGATGAGCACGGGGACAAGATTGTGAAGGCCGCCCTGGATGCCGGCCAGAGCCCCAAGGAATATACGGATCGCATCAGTGGCATGTTCAGAGACCTCTGGCCCCGGTTGAATATTGGAAACAGCGCCTTTATTCGAACCACGGACGGCTATCACCAGGAGACGGTGCGAAGGATTCTCAGCCTGGTCAAAGAAAAGGGTGATATCTATTTCAGTGAATATGAAGGCCTTTACTGTTTCGGCTGTGAACGCTTTTACACTGAAAAAGAGCTGGTGGACGGAAAATGCCCGGATCATCAAACGGAGCCCGATGTCATCAAGGAAGCCAACTATTTTTTCCGCATGAGCCGATACCAGGAATGGCTGATTGAGCATATCAGGAAAAACCCGGGCTTCATCAGACCTGAAAGATACAAGAATGAAGTCCTTTCCTTTTTGTCTGAACCTTTGGAAGATCTCTGCATTTCCCGTCCCAAATCGCGCCTCGAATGGGGAATCACGCTTCCTTTTGATGAGGATTTTGTTACCTATGTCTGGTTTGATGCCCTGATCAACTATGTTTCCGCCCTGGAATATCCCGCAGGGACCCCCTTTCAGGAATTCTGGCCGGTGGCCCAGCACATCATTGCCAAAGATATCTTAAAGCCCCACGGCATCTACTGGCCCTGTATGCTTAAATCCGCGGGCATCGAACCGTACCGGCATCTGAATGTGCACGGCTATTGGAAGATTGATGCGGGAAAGATGAGCAAGAGTGTTGGGAATGTTGTTGAGCCCCTGAAACTGGTGGATATCTATGGCCTGGACCCCTTCAGGTACTTTGTCATGCGGGAAATGGCGTTCGGCCTCGACTCGGAATTCACCGAAAAAGCGCTGGTACAAAGGCTCAATGCGGATCTGGCCAACGATCTGGGCAACCTGGTGAGCCGCAGCCTGACCATGGTACACAAATACTTTGACGGTGTGCTTCCCGATGTCGGCACGGTGGCGGAAGAAGATGAAGCCCTTAAGAACAGTGCCATCGAATTGATCGAAACCTACAGCGATCATATGAATGGGCTGGCCTTTCACAAGGCACTCATGGCCGTTTGGGATGTTATTTCACGGGTCAATAAATATATTGACCAGATGGCCCCCTGGGTTCTGGCCAAAAAGGACCCGGAACGGCTTAAAACGGTTATTTGCCATATTTTTGAAACCCTTCGAATCGTTTCCGGGCTGGTGTGGCCTTTCATGCCCGGATCCGCCGAAAAAATTCAGGAGCAATTGAGCCTCACCGACCGAGGGGACGACTGTCGCCTCGGAAAACTCAAACACTGGGGCAGTGAAAAACCTTCCCATGCCATCAGGAAGGCCCCAGGCCTGTTTCCCCGTATCGATCTGAAGAAAAAGGAGAAACGGTCGCCGCAGATGACGGGAAAAGAAACGGCGAAGAAAGTGAAAGCCGGCAAAACAGAGACGCCCAGCACCATCAGTTTCAAGGATTTTCAAAAGCTGGACCTTCGCATCGGTGTCATCGTGGCGGCGGAGGAGATTCCGGGCTCGGACAGGCTTCTAAAGCTCACCGTGGATACGGGTGAGGAACGAACGGTGGTTGCGGGCATCAAAGAGCACTACCGGAAGGAGACCCTCGTTGGTAAACAGGTGTTGCTGGTGGCCAACCTGGAACCGGTGAAACTGATGGGCGTTGAGTCCCAGGGGATGCTATTGGCCGCGGGAGATAAAAACGGTTTGCACCTGATCACGCCGGACTCGGAAACCGTGCCGGGGGCCAAAGTGAAATGATCATTCCGATGGGTCCTCTTTTTCCCTTGAGGATTTGAGCAGAAAATCGTGCAGGGCCATGGAAAGGGGCGAAGAAACCCTCCGTTTATCACGAAGGAGGTAGAAGCGCCGGTGCATGGGAAGGTTTTCAATGGTGAGTGCCTTGAGTACCCCAAGCGACAGTTCCGTCTCAATGGCACGGGATGAGAGGATTGAAATCCCCACCCCCCCCTTGATCCCCTCTTTGACCGCCGTGGAAGTTCCGAACCGGGCCACTGGTTTCAAGGCACTCAGACCTTCGGTGTTTCTGGATTTAAGATACCTGTCAAAAATCTTAAAGGTCCCTGACCCCCGTTCCCGAAATATGAAGGGCTCCTCTAAGAGGGCCTCCAGAGAAATCGATTCTCTCTCGGCCCATGGATGCCCACTGGGGATGGCCACCACCAGCTCATCGGCCCAAAGCTCATGGCAGAGAAGATTCTTCTTGGTGGTTTTGGAACCGATCACGCCCAATTCGAGAATACCGTTTGAAACCCTTGTTTCAATGTCCACGGAATCCGCAACAGAGAGATTCACGGAGATTAACGGGTATTCCCGACAGAAAAGGCCGATGATTTTAGGAAGGATATACTCGCCGGGAATCGTGCTGCCGCCCAGGTGAATCTCACCCCGCCTGATTCCCATGAACTGCTCCATTTCGAGGCAGGCCGTATGCTTCATATCCAGGAGTAAGACGGCGTTTTTATAGAGAAGCTCCCCAGCTTTGGTGGGCGTCACCTCCCTGCCGAGGCGGTCCAGGAGTCTTACGCCCACCATCTTTTCAAGGGTCGCGATCCTCTCACTCACGGATGCCTGTGCGAGAAAAACGGCCTTGGCGGCTTTTGAAAAGCTTTTGAGATCGACGATTTTGACGAAGATTTCCAGCTGGCGCAGGTCGAAGTCGATAAGGGGCATTGATGATCCAATTGGATTAGAGGTAGGCAAACCAGTAATCTTCAATCATTTTGAAGTTTTCCGCCACTGCGTCGCGACCCGACACCACATTGCCGTGGCCGGTGAGCAAAAGGGAAACGTCAAGCCGTGATATCCTTTTGATGCTCTCTTTGAGTTCGCGTCCGTTTCCGCCGGGGAGGTCGGTTCTGCCGATCCCCTGATTGAAGACCACGTCCCCGGTGAAGAGGACCTGTTGGTCTGGCAGATAGAGGCAGACGGAACCGGGAGAATGGCCCGGCGTATGAATCACCTGAAAAGTCGTGTCGCCGATTTCAAGAATCCCTTCCTTGAGCAGTATGTCCGGTTGAAAGTCTTTTATGCCCAATGCTTCGCCATAATGGGGCGCAACGGATTCAATGAACGTCATCTCTGAGCCGTGAAGGGCGATAAGGGTATCGGTGTTAAGAAAGGCCCTGACCCCCTCCATGTGGTCCGGATGCCCGTGGGTGATGAGTACCATGTCCACATCACCGGGGGTGAGAGACAGCTGGTTGAGATGGTCCCGAACATGGCCGAAGAGATGGAAATGCCCCGGGTCCACCAGGATCTTTTTTTCTCCGTTGATAAAATAGGTGTTGCAGTTATTTGCCGATGGATTGTTCCATGGGAAGAAATGGAGGTTTTCACTGAGTTTCATAAAAAATCCCTTATTTCTAGGTCGGAAACGGGTAGTGCCCCCCAAATGATTAATGGGTGGACACTCATTTGCTGATTCGGTAAAATAAAAGGACAAACGGGCAATGTCAAGGATTTAGGGGTGAGGATAAGGAGAATTGAATGGTTGATGAAGATCGGGATTACCTGTTCGTGGAAAGCCCGAATACGCTTTTTGAAATCGTCGGAATTCTTAAAGATGAGCCAGCCGTCGGAGTCGATTTGGAAGCGGACTCCATGTTTCATTATCGTGAAAAGGTCTGCCTGCTACAGTTTTCAACACCCACGAAAAACATACTTGTGGATACGCTGGCGGTGAATGACCTTTCCCCTCTTTTGCCCATCTTCACCTCTTTTGAGATCTTGAAAATCTTTCATGGGGCGGACTATGATATCAGGTCCCTCCACAGGGACTTTAAGATTAACGTAAACGCCCTTTTCGACACGCAGATTGCCGCCCGATTTCTGGGGTTGAAAGATATCGGACTTGCCAGCCTTTTAAAGGAGCGGCTCGGCATAACCCTTAAGAAGAAATATCAGAAAAAAGACTGGTCCCGACGCCCCTTGCCGGCACCCATGCTGCAATATGCGGTCCACGATACCTGTTATCTGATTCCTTTGGCGAACGATTTGCGTGAGGCCCTTAAGAAAACGGGCCGTCTATCCTTTGTGAATGAGGAATGCCAACTCCAGACCACCGTGCGAAGCGCCGAACCGGTGGACGAGCCGCTTTTCTTGAGATTCAGCGGCGCGGGAAAACTGGATGGTCGAAGTCTGGCTGTTCTGGAAGCACTCCTTGAATACAGAGATCAGATTGCCCGGCGAAGGGATGTCCCTCTCTTCAAGGTGATCGGAAATGCCCAGGTAATGGCATTGGCAAAGCAAAAACCGGTCAACCGGAACGACCTTGTCAGCATCCGGGGGCTGAGCCGTAAACAGGCGGATCAAATGGGCGCTGCTCTTTTAAAAACCATCTGTCGTGCATTGCGGGTTCCTGAAGATAAGCTTCCCGCCTATCCGCGAAAAAGGCCTGAACGAATCGGTGCAAAAGTGGGAGAGCGGGTAAAGCGTCTCAAACAATGGCGGGATCAGCGCGGCAATGAGATGGGCGTGGATCCGGCACTGATCTGCACCAATGCTCAGGCAAAAACCCTGGCCCTTTCAAACCCCGACGTTCCCGAGGACATGGAGGAGATCATGGAAATCAAAAACTGGCAGCGGGAGCAGTTCGGTCATGAAATCTGCGGCGTTCTAAAAGGGCTGGGTTGAGCGTCATGAAGGAGACAACCATAGAGGGAGATGGTCCGCCATGAGATAACCCCGCCTGGTTGGTACGGCTTTGCCATTTTTCATCTTCAAAAACCCCTCTTTTTGGAGCATGAAAAGCGCTTTTCGGGATACGGAGGGGAGCTTTTCAAGAAGAACACCGTTTCGGGTTCTTAAACCGAGCGCCAGGTATTCCAGATGGTGCTGCTTTTGGGTGAGCGTTTCACTGCCCAGAACGGGTAATCGGCCCCTATCCAGGGCATGACAGTATTTCCTGACGGAGCGGACCTGCCACCATCTTTTTTTGCCATCAAAGCTGTGGGCTGAAGGGCCCAATCCCAGATAGGGAATATGCTGCCAGTATTTTCGGTTGTGACGGGACTCGAATGCCTTACCCCTTGCAAAGTTGGAGACCTCATAGTGAATGTACCCGTTGTTTTCAAGAAACGCGGCGGTTGCCAGAAAATGGGCCGCGGCGATTTTTTCTGGGAGGGCAATCCGAGCCTTTTTTTCCGGGTTCCGCCCAAAGACCGTTCCTTTTTCCATGGTCAGTTGGTAGCAGGAGAGGTGCTCCGGTTCAAATGAAAGTCCCTTTTTGAGGGTGGCAATCCACTCTTTCATGGGTTGCGCCCCAAATCCGTATATCAGGTCCAGCCCGATATTCCAAAAGCCGGCCGATCGCAGGTACGAAATGGCATTTTCGGCATCTTCCGATGAGTGCCCGCGCCCCAGAAATCGGAGCACCCGGTCCTCAAAGGATTGTACGCCCAGGTTGATTCGGTTGACGCCAAGGGATTTAAAGAAGTGTGCTTTATCAAGGTTCACATCACATGGATTTGCCTCAAGGGTGATTTCCGCATTTTGGGTCAGAGGATAGTGGGTCCGAAGCAGCGACAATACCCTTTTTAGGCTCGAACGGTCCAAAAAGGAAGGTGTTCCGCCGCCCAGATACAGGGTATCATAAGAATCAAATTGCCCTTTGGTGAGGAGAATTTCCCTTTCAAGACCCTCAAGCCATTGGCCGACGGGGGCTCGGGACGGAATTGAATAGAAGCCGCAATAGGGGCACTTGCTGCGGCAGAAAGGAACGTGAACGTAGAGGCCGGGGCTTGTCAATTGTCGTCTGATTTCAGGACCGCCACGAAAGCGCTCTGGGGAACCGTCACGGAGCCAACCATTTTCATTCGCTTCTTCCCTTTTTTCTGCTTTTCAAGCAGTTTTCTCTTTCTGGTGATGTCACCTCCGTAGCATTTGGCCGTGACATCCTTTCTGAAAGCATTGACCGTGGACCGCGCAATGATGGCGCCGCCGATAGCCCCCTGAATCGCTATCTTAAACATGTGGCGGGGAATCTCATCTTTTAGGCGTTTGCAGGTTTGAAGGGCACGTGCCCGGGCCCCGTCCCTGTGGACAATCTGGCAGAGGGCATCCACCTTTTCCCCGTTCAACAAAATGTCCAACTTGACCAGGTCGCTCTCCCGATAATCGAGCAGGTCATAATCGAAAGAACCGTAACCCTGGGTGACGGTTTTGAGTTTGTCGTAAAAATCATAAATGACTTCCGCAAGGGGCATATCGAACTGAATTTCAATTCGTCCCGGCGAAGGGTAATGAAACTTCGAATTGGTCCCCCGCCGTTCAAGGCACAGCTCCATCACGGCACCCATGTATCGTTCCGGAATCATGATGCTGGCCCGGATGTACGGTTCAAATGCCTTGTCAATGGTGGCCGGGTCCGGGTAGTAGATAGGGTTGTCAATGGTGACATCATCGCCGTTGGTGAGGGTAAAGCGGTATTGCACCGTGGGAGAGGTCATGATAAGGGACTGGTCATACTCCCTTTCCAGGCGTTCCTGAACGATTTCAAGATGAAGCAGCCCCAGAAATCCGCAACGAAATCCGAGTCCCAGGGCCGCGGATGAGTCCTTTTGAAAGATCAGGGCCGCATCGTTCAATTTGTACTTTTCCAGTGCTTCCGCCAGGGATCGGTACTCATCGGAGGCCACCGGATATATGGAGGCAAAGACCACCGGTTTGACATCTTTGAAGCCGGGAAGGGGGGCGGCGGCAGGGTTGTTGGAAAGCGTAATGGTGTCGCCGATCCGCGTGTCACTGACCGTTTTGATGCCGGAAATGATGTATCCCACCTCTCCCGCGGAAAGGGATTTTCCGGGTTCTCGATGCAATCGGAAAATGCCCACTTCCTCCACCCGGTAGGTGGCATTGTTGCTCATGAGCCGAATGGTATCCCCCGGCCGGACACGCCCATTAAAGATCCGGCAACTCACAATGGTGCCGCGAAAAGGGTCGTAATGGGCATCAAAGATGAGGGCACTAAGAGGATCTTCTTCACTTCCCACGGGGGGCGGAATTCGGTTCACGATGGCCGACAGTACGTCCTCGATGCCGGTTCCCTCCTTGGCGGAACACAGAATGGCCTGGTCGGAATCAAGCCCAAGGTCCATCTCAATCTGCTCTTTAACACTTTCAACATCCGCTGAGGGCAGGTCAATCTTGTTGATGACCGGTATGATTTCCAGGTCGTGTTCCATTGCGGCAAACAGATTGGCCATGGTCTGGGCTTCAACGCCCTGGGCCGCATCTACCAGGAGAAGGACGCCTTCACAGGAGGCCAGGGCCCTGGAAACCTCATAGGAAAAGTCAACGTGTCCGGGAGTGTCGATGAGATTCAAGGCAAATTCCCGGCCTTCGCTGTCCACATAAGGGAGTGTGATGGCCTGGCTCTTGATGGTAATGCCCCGCTCCCTCTCGATATCCATGCTATCCAGAAGTTGATCGCGAAAATCCCGTGTCTCGACCAGCCCGGTGGTCTGGATCATACGGTCCGCCAGGGTCGATTTCCCGTGATCAATATGGGCGATGATGCTGAAGTTGCGAATCTGTTTCATTTTCTATCAATTCTCTTTTCCATGGTCCCATAATCCCGACAGCCTACATATATGAGAACCGCAGAGGGATGTCAATGACCACGGACATCTGACGGCCGAATGATCGCCGAGAATGCTTGACGCGGTAATTTGGTGTAAGATATAAGATAAGCAAAAAACCTTAGAGATGAAAGAGGTGTTCACATGACGATCAATAAACTTCGACTAATTCAGTGCCTTCTGACTGTGGCATTTTTGGTAATGACGGTATCTTCAGCGGCTTACGGCGGATTGTACTGGGAATCCGTTGAAGTGAGAACCGGCGAACCAAAGGGCTTTCCAAAGGATTTGCCCAAAGGCCTCCCCAAGGACCTGCCGCAGGGGTTGCCAAAAGACATGCCCAAACCGCCACCCAGACCGGAGATGCCTCATGGAATGAGCGGCCCCCAGACCATCAAGCACTATTTGAGCGAATACGGCAGCCGTATCGATACACCGCGGGATGTGACCATTGTACTGTTTGATGACATGACCCTTTACCAATTGGATCCCTCTACCCGGACCTATATTAAGATCGACATGAAAGAAATGGAAAAAAAGCTGGCGCCCATGGCGAAAATGCATGAAGAAGCAACGGTGACGGATACGGGAGAAACGGATACCATCAACGGTTTCAAATGCAAGAAGTATATTCTGACCTACATGGGAATTGAAAACATCCAGTGGCTTAGCAAAGATGTGCCGGGTTACAAGGCGTACGAAAAGATCAGCGCAAAGGTTATGAAGGATTCTCCCCAGTTCAGAAGAATGGGGCTTTCCGGCAAGCTCTCGGGAAAAGGGTTTCCCGTAAAAATGGAGAGTGGTTTGATGGGCATGACCACGACAACCACCCTCAAGAAAATTGAAGAAAGGACGCTCAGTAAAGATCTTTTCAAGGTACCGGAAGGATATGTACAAAAACCGTTGAATCTTCCCATTCATCGATAGCCACAACGCAGTCGCCTCAAGGAGAAAAGTCATGGGAAAATGGGTGATACTCGCTTTGTTCTCTTTTCTGCTGGCAGGGTGTGCCACCTCCGGCGGATCACAAGATTCGGGCATGAAGGAGATTGGCCGTTCAGAGCGCTTTGTCGCCTATGACAACGGGACCGTCAAAGATCTGGTCACCGGTCTGATGTGGGCTTCCAGAGACAACGGCGGCCCCATTAGCTGGCGCGGAGCAAAAGAATATTGCCGGAATTACAAGGGCGGCGGCTATAAAGACTGGCGAATGCCGACCACCGAAGAGTTGAAGGCCATCTATAACCCCCGGATCGACAATCCGCATCCGCTGGGTGAAGGGTGCAAGGGGGTCTGTCATATCACGCGGTTCATTCAGTTGTCCTGCTGTCCCGTTTGGTCCTGGGACGGGATTTCTGAAGTTGAGACGTTCTTTCATTTTGATCGAGGCCCCAGCGCTTGGCGTGACAAGTCTCTTGTGAAAAACCACCCCCGCGCTCTCCCCGTTCGTGGCGACCGATAAACCATGTGCGTAAACGGGGGCCCCCATGGGAGCGAGTCTCTATTCCCCCATCGCTGAAAACAGCGTAAATATCTTTATTCTTCTGGCCCTGGGCGGGTCCGTGGGTTTCTTCTCCGGTTTGTGCGGTGTGGGCGGCGGCTTCCTCATGACCCCTCTATTGACAATGATCGGCATCCCTCCCACCATTGCCGCCGCTTCTGATTCCAACCAGGTGGTGGCCTCAGCCGCATCCGGGACCTATGCCCACTCCCGCTTGGGCGGTGTTGATTTCAAGATGGGACTTTTTCTGTTTGCCGGGGGAATGGTAGGGAGCACCCTTGGTGTCAGGATCGTGGAATCATTGAAGGCCCAAGGAAGTATCGATTTTGTCATCAGAATTCTCTACGTGGTACTTCTGGCGGGCGTGGGAACCTATATGATGACGGAAGGGGTAAGATCAATTCGGAAGGGGACGTTTAATGGGTCCCCCGGCGATACGCCTCGGTTGTCGGCATGGAACCGTTTCCTGGAAATCCTTCCCTGGCCTGTCCGTTTCGGAACATCGGGGATTACCATATCCCCGGTCCTGCCGGTGGCGGCCGGATGCCTGGTGGGCATGCTGGCGGCCATTTTGGGCGTCGGCGGCGGATTCATCATGCTGCCCACCATGTGTTATGTGCTCAAGATGCCCATCCGGGTGGTGGTGGGCACCAACCTTTTTCAGGAACTCTTGGTCTGCACCAACGTCACTGTTCTGCAGGCCGCGGAAAACCAAACCGTGGATCTCGTGCTGGCGCTGACACTTCTGGCCGCATCAACCGTGGGAGCCCAGTTCGGCGCCCGGTTGAGCCACAAAATAAACGCCAATTACCTGAAGGTTATTTTCGCGTCGGTGGTGCTGATCCTCATGGTGAAGATTTTCCTTGAGCTGGTGACGACTCCCGATCTTATCCTGTCTTTAAAGGGGGAACAATAGCATGGGCATTACCGGTTCCAAAATGGCGAGGATGTTCTTTTTGGGGGGGTTGTTGCTGGCCGTGGCCCTTTGGGTTCCTCTGAATGGAAGTTCCGCAGCTCTCACCGTTTCGCCCGGCGAGGTCCAAATCGGCGCCTGGTATGACGGGGCAAGAATCCGTGTGCAGGCGTCCATCCCAGACGGTTGTGAGGCGGTCATGGAGCTCACGGGAAAACCCGCCGAAACCAGGTTTTTGAGAAAAGAAAAACACTGGGGAATGTGGAAGAGTGAAAGGGAGATCCTTGAAAGGGGTGCACCGGCCCTTTATCTGGCCATGAGCACGGCATCCGGTATGCTGACGGAACAGAAGCCGTCCGTGGCGTGGGGTTATGGGGCATTGGCGGAAAGGATTTCTTTCAAGGGCACCCCACCCGGTATCACCCGGCGCCAGCTTTTTGATGAGTTCCTGCGGTTTATGGAGAGCCGGGGACTGTACGGGCTTTTTCCCGGAGGTGCAAAAACGCAGGTCCTGCCCGGCGGAGGAGAACTGGTGAAAGGCGATTTTGATCTTCCGGCCCGTGTGGCTCAAGGTCGCTATCGGGTAACCCTCTCCGTGGTGAAGAATGGTCGCGTCATCAGTCGGGAGACAAAGCCCCTAACAATCGAGCTGGCCGGTTTTCCGGCGGCGGTTTTCCATCTGGCCCATAAACATCCATTGGCCTACGGCATTCTGGCGGCGGTTGTCGCCATATTGGGGGGATTTTTCGTGGGACTCGTCTTTCAAATGATCGGAAAATCCAAATAGCACCCAGGCACGATCCGCCACATCCTCAGGCCCAAAGGGCCTAACGGTACCGCTTTTTTCCGTAATCTCCCATCGAAAGCCATTTTTCAATAAGGCAGTAAAGCACAATGAAGAGATATCGGCTTCCCATTTCCTTCAATTTGAGTTTGGACATCCCCCTCTTTCGTTCTTCCCAGTGGTTGGGAAGCACGGCGTAGGAATACCCGCGGGTGATGGCTTTGAGCGGGAGTTCCACCGTGAGGTTGAAATGGTGACTCAGAAACGGTTTGAGACCCTCAATGGTCTCTCGCCGGTACATCTTGAATGCATTTGTTGTGTCGTTGTACCGAATGCCGAACACAGTGCGTATAAAAAGATTCGTCGACCGGTTCAGAAAGAGCTTGAATAAGGGGTAACCGCTGACCTTGCCACCCTTTATAAAGCGACTTCCAAAGACACAGTCATATCCTTTTCTAAGCGCATTAAAGAAGAGAATCACATCTTCGGGTCTCTCCGAGCCATCGGCCATGACAATGGCCACCGCATCTCCGGAACAAGCCTCAAAACCCGCACGGACCGCAAAGCCGAACCCAGGAGGAAAGGGGTTGTCAATGGTTTTGATCTCGGGATATCGGGACGTGAGTCGTTGAAGTAGCTTTCCGGTCCTGTCCGTACTGTGGTCGTTCACCACCAGTATTTCAAACGATATGCCGTTCCTGACAAATTGCCGGAGCATTCCCAGAACGGTATTTTCAATGCACGCCACTTCGTTTTTCGCCGGAATTACAACAGACAGCTTCATCATCTCGCCCGGATACCATCATACAGCTTTTCATAGCCCCTTGATCAATTCCCTGTAGCCCGGAGAGGACCGGATGTTTTCCAGGTCCCTATCCGACTTCATATGTTCCCAGTCATGGAAGCCACTCTGAACAGCCTTCTTTAGATACCCGACAGCTTCCTTAACGCTGTTCTTCAATGCATACAGACATGCCAAATTATAATAGACATATGCACGGGTGCCGGGATGGATGCGAATGGCTTCATCATACTGTTCGAGCGCCTCCTCCATCTTTCCCTGTCTCGCAAGTTCGGCGCCTAAATTGATGCGTGCTTCCACAAAACGAGGTACAGCTTCCAACGCTTTTTGGTAATGAAGGATTGCCGCATCCGACCGGCCCTTTTTCGAAAGCGCGTTTGCCAGGTAATAATGTGCATGGGTGTGGTCCGGCCTGTTTCGAAGGGTTTTCATATAATGGCCGATGGCCTCGTCTGTCTTTCCCTGTTCAGAGAGGGCGCGAGCCAGGTTGAAATTCGCATTGGCATGGTGCGGCTGAAATTGTAGGGCCTGTCTGTAGCTGGAAATCGCCGCGTCCATCTTGCCCTGCCGGGAAAGCAAGTTTCCCATATTAACCCGGGCCTTTAAGAATGTAGGATCAATCCGTAATGCTTCCGTATAGTGGACCAGTGCGTCTTCCGTCCGTCCCTCCTTTGCCAGGACATTTCCCAAATTGTAGCGGGCTTGGGCATGGCGAGGTCTGATCTTCAATGCGGCTTCATAGTGTGTGATGGCCTCCTTATTTCTCCCCTCTTTTGCAAGGACATTTCCCATGTTGAAATGGACGCCGGCATATTGGGGCCGAATCCGAAGGGCCTCCGTGTAGTGAAAAACAGCCGCTTTCACATTTCCCATCTGGGCCAGAATATTCCCCAGATTGAGATGCGCTTCTTCAAGATCGGGGCGCCTTTGTAGCGCCTCCTGATAATATGAGACAGCCTCATCGGTTCTGCCCAGTGACGCCAGACTTCGCGCCAGATTGTAGCGGGCATCGGTATAGTCCGGTTCAATGCGCAAGGTTTCTTCGAAGTGTTTGACAGCCGCTTCCACCTTGCCATCATTGTGAAGGGCCCTCCCCAGTTGGTTGTGAGCGAAAAAGTTATTGGGTACCGCCTCAAGGGCATGTTCAAACAATGTGGTGCTGTTTTTCCAATAGCGCACCTGATGCCATGAAGCCATAGAAAGGAGAAGAAGCGTTAATCCCGCCATGCTGGCCGTTATCTGCTTTCGATACCTGAAACTTTTCAATATTTCAGGAACACCCCAGGCGGCGGCAATGAAAATGCCAATCATCGGGATATAGGCGTATCGGTCTGCCATGGCATGGATCGCGATCTGGACGATCTGAATCACGGGAAGGAAAGTGCCCAGGTACCAGAACCAGCCAACGAAGAAATACGGCCGCTGTTTTCTAAGAAGCACCGCGACAGTGGAGATAAAAAGGAGGATAAGCAAGGCTCCGATGACCTGCCACAGGAGATATTCTCTTAGAGGGTAGTAGGCGGCCAGATGCTGGGGCCAGAACGCCTTGTAAAGATAGATGACGTAGGAGACGAGTGCATTTGAAATCCGTTCCGTCAGAGGAAGTACGTCTAATGAGGTGATGGCCCCTCCACCCTTTTGGGCAAAAAAACCGACGACGGTCATTAGGAAAGCCAGCACCATGAGGGGCATCTTTTCAAGAACCGCCTCCCTAAGGGAAGAGAGCGTCTCCCCTTTCAAGGGTCTGTCCAGGGAAAACCGCTTAAGAGGCCAATAGTCCAAAAGAAGCAGCGCAAAGGGGAGTGTCACGATCATCGGCTTGGCCATGCATCCCAGAACGAAAAAAGTCAGGACCAAGGCATATCGACCGGCCCTCCGTTGTTCCATATACCGAAGATAGGACCAAAGCGTCAGCATCCAGAAAAGCGTACACAGGGACCCCTTTCGTTCGGCCACCCAGGAAACCGCTTCAACGTTGAACGGATGCACGGCGAACAGCGCCGCAACAAAAGCGCTCTGCCACGGCGCGCGCGTCATTTTCAGGAAAACATGGAACAAGAGAAGTGTGCTCGCCAGATGCAGAAGAAAACCGGCAAAATGGTGGGCCCCAGGATTCAGGCCGAAGAATTGGGCGACCAGCATGTGCGAGAGCCACGTTGTCGGGTGCCAGTTGCTCACATCTCCGGTGGTAAAGGCATACTTAAGGCCCTGAATCGAGATGCCGGACCCCACCATTTCATTCCGGGTGACGTACAGGTCATCATCCAAGTTGACAAAATCGCAGTGAACGACCTGGAAGTAGACGATGGCGGTCATCAACAGGAGGAAGAGATCAAAAAAGAGAATGCGCCGCTTTCTCCTTAAAGCAGAGGCGACGCTCACGGTCGGGGCGTTTCGGATTTTTCTGTTACGCCTGTTTTGCATGATGTGATCGAATCTGAAGTTTCAAGTCCGCTGAAGGTGGAAACCGGGACGGAGATCACGAGCCGTTCCTGCGTATGGGCCTCTGAAGTGCCGTTCCTTTCAGCGCAACCCATCAGGTCTTTTGCCGAAGCCAACATATAGGCAATTTGAAAGGGCATGTCAAATGAAATCCCACTAAAATATCAATATAAATATGAAAAAATATGAATTTTGTTTTTATTAAATTTTGGTTAGACTTTTTGATGTGAATTCATTGGAAAATTGCAGAAATCTACAGTTTGATGTCTTTTTTCCTCGATTTATCAATCAAGATGTGCGGGCAACTATGGAATCACCAGGGTACAGGCCGTTACAAATGGCCTTTGAAGAGCAGCTCAAGGCCTTCATTTTCTTCCATCTGGGGGAATATTGGGCGGATTTTTCGTGGGACGCATCTTTCAAATGATCGGAAAATCCAAACAGTCGCCCAAGCACTGAACGGTTGAGAAAACAAAAGCGCGGGAATTACGGGCTCGGTCTGAGCAACCCGGCAAGGCCCGAGGCCCGATAGGTTCTTCTCCTGACGGCCGCATTGAAAAGACCGTCATTGGCAGTGACCAGCGTAAACCGGCGACGGGATCGCGTAATGGCGGTATACAACAGTTCCCTGGTCAATACCGGGACCAAGCGGTCCGGCAGGACCAGGGCCGCGTGATCAAACTCCGATCCCTGGCTTTTGTGAACGGTCATGGCATAGACGGTTTGAATGTGGCCGAGCCTTCCTGGGGATACTTTCCTGAAAGAACCGTCCGCCATGGGGAACACGACTTTCAGGGTGATGTCACCGGGACTTTTTGAATCTTTAATCGGCAGGGCGATGCCGGTATCACCATTCATTAATCCCATTTCGTAATCGTTGCGGGTAACCATGACGGGCCGCCCCGGGTACCACCCTTCCTTTTGGTCTATCAGCCCGTGACGAAAAAGAATGTGGGCAGTTCCCTCATTAAGCGCCTTAACGCCCCAGGTACCGCTTTTAAGGGGGGTTAGAAGCTGGAAAGCGGCAAAGTCGTCCATGACTTGACGAAGCCACAGGTCTTCGGACCCATCTTGAGGACCCAGGCCCACCCGTTCCAGGTACTTGCGGTAGCCCATTTTCGTAGAATGGCCACCCCCGTCCAGAATCAACCGGGCAAGGGATGCATCGTCCGAATTTTCAACCGAGATCCGGTGGATGTCCTTAAATCCCATCCGCCAGACATCTTCCACCAATTCCGTATTTCCGCTGTTCACAGCCTCTGAAAGGGCGGCAATACCGCTTTTATGGCCGAAACGATAGTTCTTTCTCAACAAGACCACATGCTGGTCCAGCAAAGTGCCATGGCCCAAAAAGGCCGAAAGATCGTACCCGGTCTGTTGTTTGATCCAGGCGGTCTGAGAGGGTGTATACCGGAGGTGACCATCCGGCCCGCAAATATCTCCCAGCACGGCGCCGGCTTCCACCGAGGCCAATTGGTCTTTGTCCCCCAAAAGAATCAGTCGGGCATTCTCGGGAATGGCGGCGAGTAGGGCGGCCATGATTTCGAGATCGATCATGGAAGCCTCGTCCACCACCAGAAGATCCACATGAAGGGGGTTCTGGGCATCATGGATGAAATGGCGCGTATCAGGGCGGCTTCCAAGCAGGCGATGAAGCGTGGAGACATTTTTTGGCAGATTGTCACGCAAGGTTTGCGGCAGTTTCGCCATTTCGTGATCCAGAGATGCCGATAATCTGGCAGCGGCCTTTCCGGTAGGGGCCGCCATACGAATGCGCAGTTTGTGTCCTTTTTCCAGGGTCAGATGCTGAAGCAGGGCCAGCAGGCGCACCACGGTGGTGGTTTTGCCGGTTCCGGGTCCGCCTGAAATGACGGTGAAGGAACTTGCGGCGGAAACGGCGGCCGCCACGCTTTGCCAGTGTACCTCGGTTTTGGCTTTCTCCCCATGGCTCCTTAAGGATTCAAAAAAGCCGTCGATCCGTTGCGACAGATCCCGGGGTATGGAGAAATGGTGGTTCAATCGTTTCAGGATATCTTGTGCCACGGATTGCGTGTAGTCCCAGTACCGCCGCAGATAAAGCATTCCGTTGGAGAGCACCAATGGGGTGTTGCCATTGCCCCTTGATACCAACGGTGATGCTTCCAATTGCCGCACCAGGGATGTAAGGGTGAGATTGTTGATCAAGGCAAGGCAATCGTCGGGCATCGATGGATCGCCATTTTTTTCTGACGTGGTCGAAAAAACCCTCTCGGGATCCTCAAGCAGGGCTTCCAAATCGAGACAGACGTGCCCCTCTCCCAGTTGACGGCTGGCAATGGCCGCAATGAACAGAACGATTCGCGGAGTATTGGGCGCCTCTCCTTTCAGGAATTCCACGAAGGCGTGGTCCAAAGGTCTCAGCCAGGCAACATGGGGCCCGGTTTCAGGTAGATTCGGCAAAGGACGGTTGATCAACGACTTTCCTCTTTCCCTTTGAACAGACGGTCCAGTTGTTCGATGAGTGTTTTCGGCGGTCGGTCCAGGTAGACGCCGTTATGATGTTCGTCGACCCCTCTTAAGAAAAGATAGACGGCACCGCCCATATCCCTTTCATAATCATACCTGGGAAGTCTCGCTTTTAGAAGACGATGAAGGGCGAGGGTATAGAGGGCATATTGCAGGTCATAACGGTGTGCCAGCATGGCGCGGGCCATTGGGCCGGATGCATAATCTTGAGTATTTTCACCCAGGTGGTTGGATTTATAATCCAGCACGTAGAATCTGCCCCGAAACTTGAAAACGAGATCGATAAACCCTTTTAACATGCCGTGGATCCGGCCTTTCTTGAGCGGCGGCCTCGGTAGCCCGGACAATATCCCCCTGGTCAGAACATGATCCAGCAGTGAAATGTCCATCCCGCGGGCCGCAAACAAAAATTCCAGTTCCGACCGGCAGTGATCCCGTGACAGGTCTTTCAGACGGAAGTGCCCTTCTCCCTTGGGCAGGGGAAACGGTGTTTGAAGTAACTTCTGAAACCACTCGGTTAGAGGATCGGTCCAGATCCGCCATTCCGTACGGGTCATGCGCATTTCAATCTGGTCGCGGATCAATGACGGATCACGAGACGCTTCATCAAACCCTTTATCCGCTGCCCATTCCAGAAGGGCGTGCAGAAAAGTCCCAGGTTCGGGCCCACGGGGAAAATTGTGAATGGAGGGCTCCGCAATCTCCGGCTCCGGATAGGGAAAAGGGGGTTCCCCAGGTTCCCGCAACCGGTCCGCCAGGGCGGAACCTATGAACTCGAACCCCCTCTTCTGTTCCATGATTTCCCATTTGTGGGGCAAATGGAGGTTCGGTGCCTTTAAGATGCCGGAATAACTGGTGATCCACCAGTCCCGGAAAACCGGAGTATCAAAGGGGCGCGCAGGTGACAGCGACTCGGGTTTGGCAGCAGGCCTGTAATGCACATTTTTCGGTGGATCCGGTATCATGGAAATGGTGATGTGGGGGCAGTCGCCCTTTAATTGACGGAGTCTATTTGACAGATCCGGGGTGGGTAAGGTCCGGCCCCCGGAGAGCAGGTACCCGAAACCTGAGAGATTGAGTTCACTTTTTTCACCGCTTTTGGGATTGCTTCCCGTGACGCCGATTCCCATCCAGCAGGCGTATTGGGCCCGGGTAATTGCCACATAGAGCAGGCGAAGGTCCTCCGCGAGCCTTTCCCGATCCGCCGCTTCAACATCCGTCATGTGAGGATCCAACATAAGCCCGTTACCACTTGTTTCATCACTGCGCGTATCCATGACCACATCTTTTTGGGTTATCTGCCTGAACGTGCAGATAAAGGGCAAAAAGACCAGGGGGTACTGCAACCCTTTGGATTTGTGAATGGTGATGACCTTGATCAGGTCTTCATCACTTTCAAGTCGAAGGATTTGTTCCGAAGGTCCTTTTGGATGCTGCTCCAGTTGTTCTTCCAGCCAGGTGATCAGACCCTGTGGGCCGTCCTTTTCCAGGGATTTTTCCTGAAGGAGCTCCGCCAGATGGAGGTAGTTGGTGGCCGCACGCTCGCCACCGGAGGTTGTCAAAAGGCTCGAAAGGGTGCCGAAATCCTGCAGAACCTTGCGCAGCATGGGCAGGACCCCTCGGGTTTGCCAGACAAAACAATATTCGCCGAAACGCTCAATCTCTCTTTCCCAGGCGGCTTCGCTTCGGTTCAGGCTGTCCAGATAGTCAAAGGGTAACGCCAGAATTGGAGAAGCCAAAGCCGCCTTAAGGGTTCTTTCCACTCCCGGAGACGCACAGGCACGCAGCAGATAGAGCATTTGCACGGCTTCAAAGGAGTCAAAAACCGATGCCTTGTCCGATAGATAGACGCTTTTCACCCCGCGCTTGCCCAATGCCCTTCGAATGAGGTCCGCTTCGGTGCCGCTTCGCACTAGAACCGCCACGTCGGCGGGATGAAGGGGTAATAGCTGTTCCCCCGGAGTATTCCGAAACCCGGCCTTTGAAGGGGTTTGTTGGGCAAGATGGAGAAGCGTCGCTATTTGGTCGGCAAAGTCTTCCGCCATTTTGGCAAGATACCCGTGGGGCCCTGTTTTGGGAACCGGCGCCGTCTGGGGCATTTGGCGGATGTGCACTCCTGATGAGGGGCGATCCATGATGACCAGTTCCCCTTCGGGGCCTTTCGGCAAAACCGGTTCAAAAGGGATCCGGTCATTAAAGAGAAAAGGTCCATCAGGATGGTTGCTTGCAAATCCGAATATCTGATTCACCGATGTTACCAGCGCCTTGGTGGCGCGGTAATTGGCGTCAAGGGTGTGGGGATTTTCACCGGTATCCTCACGGGCTCTAAGATAGGTGTGAATATCGGCACCGCGAAAGCCGTAAATGGCCTGCTTGGGATCCCCGATCATCAGAAGTGCCGTTTGAGGTCGATGCCCGTAGACTCGTGAGAAAAGAGCGTACTGAACAGGGTCGGTGTCCTGAAACTCATCTATCATTGCCACCGGATACTGATCCGCAATGAGTTGCGCCAGTTTTTCGTTGCCGGGACCGTGTAACGCCTGGTTCAGGCGATTCGGAAGATCGTCAAAGTCCACGATGCGTTGAAGCGCTTTCTGGCGCTCATAACGGGCATGAATCTCCCTAGCCGCATGAGCCAGGAATGGCTTATTAATGTCAATCCGGGACAAAACAGTGTTGAGCCGGTCGAAGGCTTCATAGGCGGAATGAAAGGGCGGTGACGTATCTTTATTGGTCCCTTTTGTCAGTCCTTTAAGTGAAAACCGTTCCAAAATTTGCATGTCCGGCAGAGGGCCCTTCTCCCCCACCCAGCGGGTCAATTGGTCGATCCCTTTCTTGAGGAAGGCTTCTGAGTATTTTCTGCCGTTCAGTATTTTTTGATGCTTGGCCGTTCTTATAATATCGACGGCGGTGATGAGATCCTGGGACCATGCCGTTCGTGCCGCCAATATGGCCTGATGACGTTCTTCCAGCAATTCAAAGGGATTCTTTTCCGGGACAAGATCCTGGGAAAGGATCGTTTTTACCCGGGTCATTAGATCCAAGGGCTCCTTTAATTTCAGCAAACTCACCACTTCCCCCAATTGATTCGGCGGAAGCTTGTACAGATGGGACCGCCAGTAATCGCAGGCGGCTTCCTCCAGCAGGCTGTCGTCATCGGGTGCCAGCTCCAGGTCAAAGAGGTTGCCGCACAAGAAGGCATGCTGCCTGAGCATGCGGCTGCACCAACCGTGAATGGTATGAATGGCCGCTTCGTCCATCCAAAGGGCTGCCTGCTCCAGTAAATTCGCCATTTCGGGCCATGCGGATTGGGGATACGAAAGACGCAAGTGTTTTAGGAAGTCATCTCCGGCGTCGGCGCCATCAAAGTGGGCGGCTGCCGCAACCAGTTTTTGACGAATCCGATCACGCAGCTCTTCTGTTGCGGCATTGGTAAACGTGACCACCAGGATCTCAGGGGGTGCAAGAGGCCTCTTAAAACCGTTTCTCCCCCCATGACCCAGTACCAGCCGCAAATAGAGGGCGCCGATGGTGTATGTTTTTCCCGTTCCCGCGCTGGCCTCAATGAGGCGCCTGCCGTGAATGGGAAAGGTCACTGGATCAAGATGGCGGCTCATGGGGATGCATCCGTTTGAAGGTCTGTCAGCAGGGGTTCATAAATTTTGTTTGAGAATGTCCGGAAAAGGCCCTTCTGAAACCGCCACAGGGCCCGGAAGTCGGGAAAACACCGCTTGAGATAGATACCGTCGCCGAATCCCAGCTCCCCGAAATAATGGTAGCCGTCCCCTTCATAGGCTTTTCGAGCAGCTTCATAGGCCCTTTCGTGGCCGTCATCCCCATTGTGTGCCGACAAGGTCTTCAAATAGGCGAAGGCCGTTTTAGCGGTTACAGGGAGCGGCTGGTGCAGGGAATGCCACCAGAACGCCACAATTTCCGTCAAATGGGCCGAGGCCTTATCCGGATGAAGCGGGGGCAGTGTGATGAGACCGTCGGGAGCAATGAGGATGCTGGTGAGGTCGATGCTTTTGGCACATCCGGCCAGGTGCCTGACCCATAAATCCAGCAGACTTTCCGGACGCGCCATGTTTTTTTTGGCGTCAAGGATGTCAATGGGGAAAAACGTCCACCGCATGAAATGAAGATCTTCCGGCGTGGGCCTTTCCGATTGATCGCTTCTTAAACCGTCCAGCCAGTCTTCCAGCATATTGCGGTCACACCCCACGATGTCAAAGGGAAATCGGATTTCAAGAGGCGCATATGGGTGCGGATGGTCCGCAAGCAACCGGTGGTGCCGCTCCAGCATTTTGATGACCGGTTCGGTGAGTGCATGGGCGGATAGAGGGCCGAAGCTGCCGGGCGGGAGTTCTCCGGTCCACTGAAGTCTTTGGGCCGCATCATGGACCGCTTCCCTCCATTTTGGGGAAGGGGCCGAAAGACCCGCTTTCAACAACCGTCTCCCCTGCTTGAAGGGAGAGAGCCCATCCAGGGAAAATGGCTCCTGGTTGTGGGTGGCGGAGCCCTTTTGGTCAAAATGGACCTTTAATCTCTGACTGAAAAAGCATTTCACGGGATTCTTCAGACAATCGGCCAATTGGGTGAATCCCGGCCCAATATCGATGAACGCCTCTGAAAGCCTTTCAGGAGGCGATTCCTCCTTCACTGGATCAAGCATTTTCCGCCATTCCTTGGAATGGGTGAAGATTTTCCGGTCTTCACCGGGCAGAAAATAAGCCCGGCTGAAAGGCTGTAAGGGGTGCAGGCATGTGAGTCGGTCAGGCAGGGGGGAGGCGTCTCTTTTGATTTCCCACCCTTCCGCCAGATAATCCCGAAGCTGGGAAACCAGCACGGATGGCATTCGCTGGGAGTTATCGGTTGCGCTTCGGGCAACATAGCTGATGTAGAGTTCCTTTCTTGCGGAAATGAGCGCTTCAAGAAACAGGTATCTGTCGTCTTCCCGGTTGGAACGGTCACCGGGCCTCCGGAAGCCCGGGCGGGCCATGAGATCAAAATACTCAGGTGCCTTGCCCCGGGGATATTCCCCATCGTTTAAGCCCAGAAGGCAGACGATGTCAAAGGGAATGGCCCGCATGGGCATGAGCGTACAGAAATTTACCATCCCCACCAGAAAGCGCTGGGATATGTTCCGGTCTTTGATGACGGAGAGCAGAGCATCGCGAACCACCCCGAGGGTCAGGGACTCTTCCAGTCCCGCATTCAGACAATCCCGCATCCATCCATTCAGCATGTCCTGAATAAGGTTTCGGGACAACTGATCGCTACTGGTTGACGGCAGAAAGAAATCATTGATCATTGCGGTCATCCGGTGGTGCCAGACCTTTGGCGCCGCCGGTTGATTGAGGGCGTGCAGGTGTTTTTCCAGGCAGGTGTACAAGGAATGGAGCGGGCCAATCAATTCCGCCTCCAGCCCTCCGATTTCATCATACGGTTCAATGTGATGCCAGGGGTTTCCCTTGCCCACGGCATAACCCAGAAACATACGGCGCAGACCGAAAAACCACGTGTTTTCATTGATCCCATGGGGCAGATCAAAGGTGGTCCGATGCGCTTCATTGAGTCCCCAGCGAATGCCGGCACCATCTATCCAGCGCTTGAGTTTAAGGATGTCCTCTGCTTCAAGACCGAACCTGAGACGAAATGCGGGGACCTGCAAAAGATCCAGCAAGTCGCTTTGGGAGATACGGGATGTGGGCAGGTGGAGCAGTTTTTCAAAGGCGCCAATTAAGGTGCTGCCGCTCCCGTCCGGCTTGTCGGCAATGGTAAAAGGGATAAAACGGGGGTCCCCATGGGAGAGGTTCCCGAACACGGATTCGACATGAGGGGTGTACATATCGATATGAGGGGTCATGACAATGATATCCCGGGGTGTCAGTTCGGGTCTTTCTTTAAACAGAAAGAGCAGATGGTCATGGAGGATTTCAACTTCCCGTTGGCGGCTGTATGCCTGTTGAAAGGTGATGGAATGGTCCAGGGCGGAAACGCTGCCTTTCTTCCCCGAGGCGCGGGGTGGCGATTTGAGATCGAGAATTGCCTGCTGGACCTGTTGTAACAGGGGGCCGCTCTTCTCTTCTTGTTCAATCTCTTCGAAAAGGTCGATTTCACTGAAACCGCACCCGAAGGTTTCGCCACGGTCGTCGTATTGGCAAAGAAGCCCGATACTGTCCCGCCCCTGTTTACCCCAGGCGGCCAGGAGCGGGTTGGCTTCAGGGATATCGGCCCAGTAGTGACGGCAGGGATTGAGCACGAAAAAGAGGATCTGCATGTGTCGACCCAGGGCATGCAGTGCTTCAAGGGTCTGTTGGGGCAGGGCGCTGATGCCGAAGACGATTACGCGGTGACAAAAGAGACGGTCTTTCAGTGAGAAGTCTCTGGCGGCATCTATAAACCGGCCATGAAGGTGAGAACGGCTGGTCTCACGCTCAGGTTCCGGTACATCTCTCTGAATCAGGCGCCAAAGGTGGGCCTGCCACCCGTGGGGCGATGGAATCGGTTTCGGTTTTCCATTGCGATTTCTGATCTGGTCCCTTCCTTTGGTCCAGTCAAGAAGCCAGTCCGCCCTGTATACCTGATACTGATCGTAAAGATCTGCCAGACGGCAAGCCAGTTGATATCGTTTAATACCATCGGGATCATCAGACAGGAATTGCGCAAAGTCCGGAAAACGGTTTTCATCTTTTAAACCGTTGAGCAGTCGCATGAGCCGCCATTTGAGTGGCCCTTTGTCGTAGGGGGATTCATGGGGTATGATGTCCGGACCAAGAAAGGCCCGATAGGCCTGCCACAGGAAACGGGAAGGAAACTGAAAGGAAACGGCCGCACTGATACCCAAGCCCTTATCATCGGCCAGGGCCAGTTTGAGCCATTGGGCCATCCCGTTGCTCTCTACAATGATGACCTCGTCTTCAAGGGGGGGGAGGGGGTGTTTCCGAATCCATCGGACGGCCACTTCCCTCAAAACCTCCATGCGGTTTGAGTAGATGACGGAGAAGCCTGGTTCAAGGTCTGGCGGTTTGCTTTCTTTGGGCTGCCGCAACGGTTTCCCTTCTTTTGTTGTTCCGAAAGATGATCGATCCATTTTTATGATCCATTATCTCCTTATGGCGAAAAACGTAAAGAAAAAGTTTATGGAAGCGGCAGGCCGAACCGCTACCTCCCCTTGACATATGAAGCCTCATGGACCACCATGAGCGCACGAAAAAGTGTGTCTTTTGGGACGACCCTCAAATATTCGTTAAAAGAAACGTCCAACAGGGTAAATGGCATGGAAACCTGGATGAAATTCTGGAACATCGTGACGGAAGTGTGGAAAAACGGTCTTTGGGGTATCGATATCGGGCGCATCACGGTTGCGGTTCTGATTTTCTTAGGGTTTTTGCTCATTCGGCGGGTTTTTACCAGAATGCTGGTTCACCGAATCGCTCTGATGACCCGGAAAACGACCACGCCTTTGGATGATCAGGCCCTGGTGGTTCTTCTGAAGCCGGTGGGTTACATTCCGGTGGTGCTGGGTGCTTATCTGTCCCTGGAATATCTCGATCTTTCGGGAGGGCTGGAGATCTTTGCGGACCGGCTGGTCCGCTCCATCATTGCTTTCATCATTTTCTGGAGTCTCATCAGGCTCGTTCAGCCCCTTTCCATGCTGCTGCGGGGCCTTGAAAAAACCTTCTCCACACCCATGGTGGAGTGGTTTGTGAAAGCCGTTCGCATCGCTTTCGTCTGCATCGCGGGTGCCACGATCCTTGAAATCTGGGGTGTCAAGGTAGGGCCCATCATCGCGGGCTTCGGTCTTTTTGGGGTGGCCGTGGCCTTGGGGGCCAAAGACCTCTTCAAGAACCTCATTTCGGGGATTCTGATACTGGCTGAAAAGCGGTTCCATCCGGGGGACTGGATTCGCGTGGACGATGTGGTGGAAGGGACCGTGGAGACCATCGGGTTTCGATCCACCGTTGTCCGGAGGTTTGACAAGGCCCCGGTTTACGTTCCCAACAGCAAGCTTTCCGACAATTCCGCCATCAACTTCTCAGCCATGACACACCGACGGATTTACTGGATTATCGGTGTGGACTACCGAAGCACCATTGATCAGCTGAGGACCATTAGAGATCGCATAGAAGACTATATTCTTGGGTCGGATGTGTTCGCTCACCCGCCGGAAGTTCCGACATTTGTGCGCATTGATCGTTTCAGCGATTCCGCCATTGACATCATGCTTTACTGTTTCACCCGCACCACCGTGTGGGGAGAATGGCTGGAAATCAAGGAACAGCTCGCCTACCGGGTCAAAGGGATCGTGGAGCAGGCGGGAGCGGGCTTTGCGTTTCCCAGTCAATCGGTATATGTTGAAACCTTCCCCCACGGCAAACCGGAGGTCTTTGTGCCCCCCGAATAGTCGGTTAGGACGTCAGGTATTTGGGGGGAAGGGACCCTTGCTCCTGAAGTTCCAAGGAACTGAGGATCATGAGCGTGGAGGTTCCGTGGGCCAGTATCCTCTCGTTCTGATCAAAGATGGTGGCTTCACTCAGACAGATGGTTTTCCCGGTTTTGATGCATTTGCCCCTGGCAATAAAGCGCCCCGATGAAGCCGGCGCCAGATAATTGAGTTTCATCTCAACGGTGGTCATTCCCAACGACGGGTCAATGGTCGAGTAGGCGGCCCAAAAGGCGGCCGCGTCTATTAAGGTGGAATAGACGCCGCCATGAACCATGCCGTAGGGCTGGAGGTGCTTTTCTTGAACTTCCACTTCCAAAAATGAGCGGCCCATCTCTAGGGTGTCGATCTTCATTGAAATGAGATTGAAAAAGGGACAATTGTTCACCCTTGCTTTAACCGCCGCCACATGATCCGGGTTCAACTGTTTCATTGTTTTCGCCTCCTGAATGAGTGATGGGGAAATCAGTATCAAACTGCCCATCTGGAATCAACCAAAATTGCAAAATGAGCCCTTTGACTTGAAAACACCGATGACTTATACTGCATCGACCGGCGGATGCGCCTTTTGCGGACGTTTAACCCGGCTTGCATCTGCTTGGAATGCAACTCTTTTCAAAATAGCGGGAGGAACCGATGAAGATCCGAAACGCCGGTCAAAAGGGAGGCTGTACCATGGTTTCAGTGGAAGGACGCATGGACGCCCTTTCAGCGCCGGAATTTGAAACGTTTATGAGCGACCTCATTAATGAAGGTGTCATAAAGGTCATCGTGAACCTGGAAGATCTGGACTATATCAGCAGCGCCGGACTTCGAAGTGTCCTCGTCACGACCAAGAAAATACAGGCCAAAAACGGGATAATCGCCATCGCATCCGTTCATGATACGGTCAAAGAAATTTTTGAGATTTCCGGATTCAACACCATCATTCCCATTTACGCGTCTCTGAATGAGGCCCTTAAAGTCGTGTGAGGTAGTGAGGCAAGGCTTTGGAATCCTGGTATAAGCCTAAGAAGAATGCTTTGCGATCAAAGGAAGATGTCACATAATGGTCAGCATGGTTCGGCCCGCCCAAATGATATACATTGAAATCCTTCTTGATTTTGTTCTGAAGGAAGCCAAAGGATCAGGATTTCCGGTGGGCCGGGTTTCTGAAATTCGGCTGGCGGCTGAAGAGATTCTGGTCAATATCGTCAATTACGCCTACCCGGAATCGGGGGGCGATGTGCTGGTCCGGTGTCTTTCGAAAAAAGACGCCTTTGTTCTGGAGATTGTTGACAGCGGAAGGCCCTTTAACATTTTTGAGGCGCCTGATCCCGATGTTTCATCAGGTTTATGGGAGCGTGATGTCGGAGGACTCGGGATCTATTTTGCAAAGAAAATGGCGAGCAAGATAACATATGCCCGAGCTGAGAGACAAAACCGTCTGACCCTGGCGTTTAGTAAGGATCGCCATAACTTACAGGAAAGGAAATCATGATGGCTGCCATTGATTGGGTAATTGATGAAAAAACGGCGATTCTTACGTTAAATGACGGTGAGAATCGCTTTAATCCTGGCTTCATCGCCGGGTTTATGGAGGTACTGGATCGTATTGAAGGGGAAACAGAGGCCAACAATCTCATCGTCACCTCTTCCCATGAGAAGATTTTTTCAAACGGTATTGATCTTGAGTGGCTGGTCCCGCACATACAAAAGGGGGATTTTCAAAGGGCAAAGGATTTCTTCTATTCAATGAATGGGCTGTTTAAGCGGGTTCTGTTATATCCCATGCTCACCTATTGTGCCATTTCGGGGCACGCCTTTGCAGGGGGTGCCATACTGGCCTGCGCCTTTGACTTCCGGTTTATGCGCTCCGACCGGGGGTATTTCTGCTTTCCGGAAGTGGACCTTGGGATTCCTTTTCTGCCCGGCATGATAGCGATGATTCAAAAGGCGATTCCCGGCTATAAATTCGAAGAACTGCAGTACACGGGCAAGCGTGCAACGGCCGAAGAGTGCGAAGCCCATCACATCGTCACGAAAGCCTGTCATATGGATGACCTGATGCGTGAGACGCTGGCCTTTGCCAAAGCGCAGAATAAGCGGCGGGAAATCATTTCCGAGATGAAGCATCGGATGTACAAACAGATCATCCGTGTTTTTGATGAGGTCGATCCGCCGGTTATCGAGTCAGGCCGGTTCCATGTGTAATTCCATGAGGGAGGGATCGGTTTGCCCACCGGCGCCTGCGGGATCAACTGTGATGTTTGCCGCCTGAGAGAAGACGGTGTTTGCGGCACTTGCGGCCCGGCACAGAGCCGTGAAGCCGCTTTGAAGATGGCGTCCCAGGAACGGATTCTGGGAGCACCCTGCCGGATACTGGCCTGCGCCTTGGAAAAAGGGATTCAGCACTGCCTGAAGGATTGTGATGATTTTCCCTGCGATCTGTTTCGGGAGGGTGCCTATCCTTTTGGCGAGGGATATCTTCGGATGCAGGAGAGGCGGCGCAATGAGATAGCCGGACATGCGGTGGGCAGGGTCCGGGGAAGGGTCACGGTCCCGGCCGAATACTGGGAGACCCTGGCAGACCGGGATATGGACGAGGTCTGCGGGCTGGCCCTGGTTTCAAAAATGCCTCCAAAGGGCTGGATCGTTCCATTTCTCAATAGGCATATCCTGGTGGATCAACAAACGCGATGCATTTTTCTGGAAAAGGGGGGCTCCCGGGAATTTGTCGATAACCCCCTGCTGGAACTCCTTTGCCTGGTTTATCTGATCAACGCCGGTCCGGAAACAATAACCGGGGACCGGGTTGGCGCGCAGGATCTTAAGACCGGCCATTTTTTCAAAGGCCCCCATGAAATTGATGTGAATCCTCTGCTGTCACGCTACGGGAATGACCCTGACGGGTTCAGGATTGCGGCCGAGGCCTTGGGAGGCGCATCCCTTCATATGGGAGATCTGGCCTACCGTTTTCTGCCGTTTCCGAAGGTGCCCGTCTATTACGTTATGTGGTTCGGAGACCGGGAGTTTCCGGCGAACCTCTCCGTTCTTTTTGACCGTTCCATCGAATGTCATCTGAGAGCCGATGCGATCTTGGGGCTCGCAGACCTGGTTTCCGGCTTCCTGTGTTCCGGGGCTGGAGGCATTACATGAAAAAACCATTCAAGAATGCCGATAGGGGGTTAAGAGCAAGTCCGTATGGATGATCAAAGAACAGATAATTCCGTCTTCGAAAGGCAGTTGCCTTTGTGGATATCTCTCGTGCTTCTGTTGCTGGTCCTCATCGTTTTCTGGCAAGCGACGGGACATGATTTCATCAATTATGATGATGAGCTTTATGTGACACACAACCGACAGGTTCAGAAGGGCATGACGGTCGAGGGCATCGGGTGGGCTTTTAGAACCTTGGATGTAGCCAACTGGCACCCTGCCACTTGGTTGAGCCATATGTTGGTGTGCGAGTTTTTCGGGCTCAATCCTTTCTGGCACCATCTGACAAATCTGTTGTTGCACATTGCGAGCACGCTCCTGTTATTCCGTATCTTCCATCGGATGACCGGAGAGCCGATACGGAGCGGTTTCGTCGCCGCATTGTTTGCCTTACATCCCTTGAACGTGGAGCCCATTGTCTGGATAGCGGAACGAAAAGGAACCCTTTGCACCCTTTTCTGGATGCTGAGCCTCTTGAGCTATTTGCGATATCTGGAGAAGCACAAAGTCGGTTGGTATTGTCTTGTCATCCTGTTTTTCATCCTTGGGGGAATGGCCAAACCCATGATCGTGACCCTTCCCTTTGTGTTGCTGTTGCTTGACTATTGGCCCCTTGAACGTTTTGCTGCTTCTCCTTCAAAGGGTGACCAACCCGGAAAGGAGGGCCTGGCAAAATATGGCCCCGTAATGGAGAAAATTCCCCTTTTCTTCATTACCTTTCTCATTGCCGTTGCAGGCTTTGTGGCGCAGCAAAGGGGCGGTGCGCTCTCCACCATCGATGTTTTGCCCATTGGAACCCGGATCTCAAATGCCGTGGTCTCCTATGTCATGTATCTCTGGAAAGCATTTTGTCCCCATGACCTCACGGTCTTCTACCCTCACCGCACCATACCTCTGTGGCAGGTTTTTGCATCGGCTGCGTTCCTTTCGGTCATGTCCCTGGGCGTGGTTCTGGCCCGGAAGCGTCGTCCATACCTGGCTGTGGGCTGGTTTTGGTTCTTGGGAACGTTTGTACCGGTAATACAACTGGTGCAGGTGGGGCGGCATTTCACCGCGGACCGGTATGCCTATATACCACTCATAGGGATTTTCATAATGATTGTCTGGGGACTTTCGGATTTGCTTAAAACCGTTCCCCACGGCAGGAAAATCCTCACGTTTTCGGGAATGGCATGCGTGGTTGTTTTGGCTGGTTTGACATGGCGGCAGGTCGGGTATTGGTCTGACAGTGAAACCCTTTTCAAACACGGGCTCGAGGTGGTATCCGACAATTATGTGGCCCACAACGGTCTGGCCCGCGCTTATGAGGCACAGGGGAATTCAGAAAAGGCCATACACCATTTTGAAGCGGCATTGCGGATCTGCCCGGGATTTACGGATGGCAGGTATAACTACGGACGCATTCTGGCGGAAAACGGGAGGAAGCGGGAAGCGGCCAAGGCGTATTTGGCAGTCCTTGAAACTGACCCTGATTTTGTACGGGCTCACGTAAACCTTGGCAACATCCTTGCGGAAGATGGTCGTTTTGATGAGGCAGTGGCCCATTATCAAAAGGCGCTGGCCTTGAAAGAGGAAAACGTCAATGCCCACTTCAACCTTGCCAACACCTTTTTTCGGGCGGGTCGGATCGATGAGGCCATATCTGAATATCAGAAGGCGCTTAATCTCAAATCCGATGATCCCGATATCCATTACAACCTCGGCAATGCCTTTATGAGCAAGGGAATCGCTGAAAAGGCGGTTCATCATTATTTACGGGCCCTTCGGTATCGGCCAGGTTTTGTTAACGCCAGGGTGAATTTGGGAAATGCCCTGGCAAGGAGTGGTAAACTCCGGGAAGCCGTCCCGCACTACAAGAAGGTATTGGAGGTTCAGCGGGATCACGCGGGCGCCCACTACAATCTGGCCGGGGCCTATGCGGCTCTGGGCCATACCGACAACGCCGTGACCCATTATAGGGAGGCCTTGCGCCTTAGGCCTGAGAATGCCAGAGCCCAATTTCAACTGGGATTAACACTTTCCGGTTCGGGTCGGGGTAGCAAGGCCGTGGAATATTATCGGAATGCAGTGCGGATGAAGCCCTATTTTGTGGAGGCGCATGTGGCCCTTGCAGATGAGCTGGCAGACCAGGGAAGAACGTCAGAGGCCATTGATCATTACAATGAAGCCATGAGAATAAACCCCGCCGTTAAACCGACGGTCTATTATAATATGGCATGCCTTTATGCCCTGGAGAACAGGGTGAAAGAATCCGTAGACGCTCTTCGAAAAGCTGTGGAAAACGGTTTCCATGACTGGAATTTGCTGAAAACCGATAAGGATCTCGAGACCATCAGAGATTCAGAGTTTTACAGGGAACTTTCTTCAGTTCACTGAGGTGTGAATACCATGAGAACGGTACTGATTACCGGAGGAGCGGGTTTTGTGGGGGCAAATCTCGCCATCTCCCTAAAACGAGACCATCCCCGTTGGCGGGTGACGGCCCTGGACAACCTTCACAGACGGGGGTCGGAGTTAAATCTGGCGAGATTAAAAAAAATGGAGATCCCTTTTTTTCATGGGGATGTGCGCATCATTGAAGACCTCCAGGCGGCGGGCGATTTTGATTTGCTTGTGGAATGTTCGGCGGAACCTTCGGTATTGGCGGGGTACCAACAGTCACCTGCCTACCTCTGCCAAACCAATCTTTCGGGAACGCTCAATTGCCTGGAGCTCTGCCGCCGGTACGGCTCGGAAATCCTGTTTTTGTCCACCAGCAGGGTGTATCCAATGGGGATCATCAATGATCTTCAATACGGAGAAAACGAGACCCGGTTCTATCTAAAGGAAGTCCAGGGAGAGATCCCGGGCGTTTCCTCCTTCGGATTCGATGAAAATTTCCCTCTAATGGGGGCCAGATCCCTTTATGGGGCCACAAAACTCTGTTCCGAACTCATGGTTCAGGAATACATTGCCGCCTTTGATGTTCACGGTCTTATTCTGCGTTGCGGGGTTCTGACGGGTCCCTGGCAGATGGGAAAAGTGGACCAGGGCTTCGTGGTTCTATGGGTGGCCAAACATCTGTGGCCCGGCAGCCTGGCCTATATGGGCTATGGAGGAACGGGAAAACAGGTTCGAGACATTCTTCATGTGGAGGATTTGTACGATCTGGTCAGCGCTCTTTTAAGTAAGACCGACGGAATGACAGGTGAAACCTTCAATGTGGGGGGCGGTAAAGACCAGAGCATTTCCCTTTGTGAACTAACGAATATCTGTCGTGAGGTAACGGGCAATGAATTTTCCATTTCCGGCGTTCCTGAAACAAGACAAGGGGACATTCCCTATTACGTCAGTGACTGTCGGCGTGTTCAATCATTGACCGGCTGGAAGCCCCGTCGGAATATTCTCGAGACCGTGGCCCATATTCATGAGTGGCTCAAAGACCATGAAGGCCACTTGAAACCCATCATGGAAGAGGGTTAAGGAGGCCATGAAACTCTCAGTTGTTATTCCCTCTCAAAATGAGGCCGATTGCATAGAGGAAACGGTTTTAAAACTGTACTCTCATTTAAAACAGAGCGACATCTCCTTTGAGATCCTTGTGGTGGACGATCACAGCACGGATGACACGCCTTTGGTTCTGGAACGCCTCAAAAGAGAGATGTGGGAGATGAGATGGGTAAAGAATCATTCCCCAAAGGGATTCGGGCTCGCGGTCAGAGCGGGTCTAAGGGCCGTCGGAGGAGATGCCGTCGCCATTGTGATGGGCGATGGATCCGATTCTCCAACGGACGTGGTCCGCTTTTTCAGAAAAATGGAAGAGGGTTATGACGCCGTATTCGGATCCAGGTTTGTGGCGGGGGGGGCTGTGGAAGGTTATCCCCTCCACAAACTCCTGTTGAACCGTGTGGTGAATCAGTTCATCCGGATCCTTTTCCAGGTGAAGTACAACGACACCACAAACGCCTTTAAGATGTATCACAGAAAGACCATTGAAGGTCTCAGGCCTTTTTTAAGCCATCATTTCAACCTGACGGTGGAACTGCCGCTCAAAGCCATAACAAGAGGGTATTCTTATGTGGTTCTGCCAAATTCGTGGAAAAACCGCCGAGCCGGTGAATCCAAACTGAAGCTGAAGGAGATGGGAAGCCGTTATCTCTTCATTATCTTCTATTGTCTTATCGAAAAATGGCTTTCAGTTGGGGACTATAAGAAAGAGACCTTCTAAACCCGACAGCGGAAACGCACTTTTTTACGCGGTCGAGGCGTTGCGTTTCACAGAAAATCCGTAATATAGGGATTGGTTTTGCTTTCATGGTCCAGAGTGGATGAAGGAGCTTCACCGTAATGGTGCCCGGGCCAGACCTTCGTTTCGAGGGGTAATGAGAGCAGTTTCTTAATTGAGAGCAATAGGGTGCCAAAATCGCCTCCGGCAAGGTCGGTCCGCCCCACCGCTCCCACGAAGAGGGTATCGCCGGTGAATAGATGGCCTTCGCTGTAAAGGCACATGGATCCGGGAGAATGTCCGGGGGTCCAGATGACCCGAAGGGCCTCATCTCCGATGGTAATCGACGCCCCGTCTTCCACCGTTAGGTCCGGTCTGGGGGATGGCTTTTTCCCCATTGCCAGGCTGAATGCCTTGTTTTTACCGCTGGTCATCTGGTCGGCGTCATTCACATGTATCACCAGCAGAGCGTCTGTTCGTGAGAGAATGGCACGATTGCCGCAGGTGTGGTCAGCATGGGCATGGGTGTTGACCACGTATTTGAGGTTGAGCCCGAGGGCTTTGATCTTGTCCAGGATCTTTCCTTCCGAGCCGGCCGGATCAATGACCAGTGCCTCTTTTTTCGCGCTGCAGCACACAATATAGCTGAATACGGCCATGGGGCCCACCTTCATCTGTTCAATGTGTATCACGGATGCTTCCCTCCTAACCCGGACAAGCCGGAACCATAAAGGTAAAAACATTTATAGCTTTGTTTGATTTTGATTTCATAGACTTATACCATGATGACAACCGCTATTTT
>JANQDY010000146.1 GCA_028278625.1 Thermodesulfobacteriota bacterium | reverse complement strand
GCCCCAGGCAACATGCTGAAAAGTTTATGAAAAATCAAAATTGGCGGCTTTTTTGAAAAATTTCCAATTTTTTTTGATCCTTATATCGGAATTCCAGATAATTTGTGGATGAGATTCGTATAGAAGCTTAAGGCATCAACGATCTCCGTGACGCTGCAGCGTTCATTGCGCATATGGGCCAGTTTATGGTCTCCCGGGCCAAAACCGATGGTCGGAATTCCCATGCTGACAGGGGTTACGGCATTGGTGCTGAAATCCCAAAATTCAAATTCCACGGGCGTTCTCCCGAAACTCTCCCCATAGGCGGATATACATGCCCGTGAGAGTTCATGGGCGGGGTCTATTCTCCACGCCGGATGAAAGGGCTCATATTGAATCCCCAATCCCGTCCAGCTTTTTTTCCGGAGTGTTCCCACTTTCCATGCGGCATCCTTGCCCTTGATGATTTCCGCCATTTCACGACGGACGGTCTCTTTTGTTTCCCGGGGCACCAGACGCCTGTCCAGATAGATTTCACACTCGGTGGGAACGGCATTCAAGGAGGCGCTCATGCTGGAAATCCTCGATATAATCAAGGTTCCTTTGAGTCCGTTCTTCTCCGGGATCTCATGATGTGTTTCTTCAACCCGCCGGATAATATCCGCCATTTCATAGATAGCGTTCTTACCCTTTTCCGGCGCTGAACCGTGCGCGGAAACCCCGTAGGTCTTGATGGATATTTGGGCTTTTCCTTTATGGCCCAAGGCAATTCTGTTGTTGGACGGTTCGCAGATCACCACATAGTCCGGTTTCAGATCAAATTCCGTGAAAAGATGCTTCAGGTTTTCTCCGTCACAGTCTTCCTCAGACACTGTGCACGAAACATAGACCGACTTGCCGGATAAATACCCGGATTTTTTGGCAACAATACCAGCGTAAATGGCCGCTGCCGCGCCTGATTTCATGTCCACGGCACCTCTGCCGTGAAGATATCCATCGATAATATCCCCGCTGAAGGGGGGGATCTTCCATTCTTCGGCATCCCGTACTTCAACGGTATCCACATGGGCATCAAAGAGAATGGATCGTTCACCAATGCCGATTCTCCCCACGATATTTCCCATGGCATCAATGGTTACATCATCATATCCGAGGGCTTTCATTTGCCCTTGGACGCATCTTATGGCCTGCTCTTCCTGTCCGGAATAACTCTTTATTCTGACCAGTCTTTGGGCCAATGAAACGAGGTCATTTTTGATATTCGGGGTCAGTTGATGTTGCATTGTTCATCCTTTAAAAAGTGCCTGCGAAATCCGGTTTGCGGGGTCTTTTGGAAGGTGTCTTAAGAAAAGACCGTCAAGGCCCCGCCCTGCAATCGAATCATAGCATTCTTCAGGCGCTACACCAATCAGAATCAGTACGATCAACGCCTTCTCGCCAGCTTGAACAGAAATCTAATCGATTCTTCATATTTCATTAATCAGCCCCTGGTTCCATGGCATTTTTCCAGACGGATCTGAAATCGGGTCGAGGATTTGAACAAAAAGACCGAGAAGCCTAAAGGGAAGGGTCCTTTTTTCTCCGGAAGCGTTCGTATCGTTTTGGGCTGGCTGCTGGTTGTTCCGGGGTTTTTTCTGTTTATCACTCCCATTCCCGTGGGGATTTTCATGCTGACGGCCGGTTTTCTGCTGCTCCATTCCGCATCGCCGCGGTTCCGGCAAACATTGATGAATCTGGCTTCGCGGTTTCCCGGGATTGCTCAAAAAATGAAAATGGAAAGCATTTTGGATCGCATGAACATTGAAGACAACGGAACATCCTCCGACGAAGACCAAAAACCATGACCGCAAAGCTGCCAAATTTCCTGCTGGTAGGGGCGCCAAAATGCGGTTCAACGGCCATCGCGGGCCACATGGCACAGCACCCGGACATCTATATGAGCCCCATCAAGGAGCCCAAGTACTTTACGGCCCAGATTCTTCCGTTTCCGCTGCGCGGCCCGGGAGATGAATTCGTCGAGAACTTCACGGTCAAGACATGGGATGTCTACAAACGGCTCTTTCAGCGGGCGAATGGCGAAAAAGCCGTTGGCGAAGCCAGTGTGGACAACCTTTATTTTCCGGATCGGGTGATACCCCTCATCAAGGAACTGCTGGGTGATGTAAGAATCATTATTGTGCTTCGAAACCCCGTGGAACGTGCTTTTTCGGCTTATAAGAATCTGTTGCGGGACGGCAGGGAGACACATACCTTTGAAGAAGGTTTGAGACTTGAGCCACACAGACGACAAAAGGGATATGAATACCTTTGGCGCTATCAGGACCTTGGTTTCTATTATGAACCGGTGAAAGCCTACATGGCGCACTTTACCCATGTAAAAGTCTTTATTCTTGAGCGATTCAAAAAAGGGTCATTTGAACTGCTGAAACAGATCTGCGATTTCCTGGACGTGGACAGGTCTTTTGAACCGAAAAGACGGTCCACCGTCAATGCCTCCGGCAAACCCGTGAGAAAATGGTTTCAGCGCCCTTTCAATCCCACCGGCCTAAAGGGGAGTGCCTACAAATTCCTGGCGTTGAAGGGGTTTGATGTGGATCTTCTGATGCGCCGGATAGAGCCGCTTCGCGACAGAAATATTCGACCCATTTACATGAAATCTGAAACACGTCTTCATCTCAAAAAGCGATATACCCCGGATATCCGGAAACTGGCGGAACTGCTGGGAACGGATCTCGGAATATGGCTTGATTGAAACAATCAAGGGAGCGTCGTGATGCATTCCAGAGAACCCCTCTCTTTTTTGCTGCCCCTCTGGCGGACCCCGCGGCTTCTGCCGAGGATTCTCAGAGGGGTTTTCGCAAAACACTTTCTGGCGCCCCGGGAATGCCGGCGCGGCGACGGCCTTTCGCACATTCCCATACAGTTGGTGAGCATCAAAATAACCAACGCCTGCAATCTTCGTTGCCGTACCTGTGCACAGTGGGGTGAAACCGGATACAACTTCGATCGGCCCAGCTCGGAGCTCGGGAAACTGGTCCCCGTGGAAAAATATATGGACCTCACCGACGATCTGACGAGAGATCGTCCCTTTTACTATATCTGGGGAGGTGAACCATTTCTCTATCCGGATTTACTGACGCTCACCAACAGAATCAAAGGGAACCGGTCCATGCTGGCCGTGGTGACCAACGGGTTTTTCTTGGAAGAAAACGCTGACGCCGTGGTGCACCAGGGGTGGGATGCCCTCATGTTTTCTCTGGATGGTCCTGAAGCGGTTCACGATGAGATCCGCGGGCGAAAGGGAACTTTCAGGAAAATGATGTCAGGGGTCAATGCCGTAAGAGACATCAGGGCGAAGACCGGTAAAACGGCTCCGTGGCTCATGCCCCTTATCACCGTGAGCACCTGGAACGCGGACAGGCTGGATGAGATCGTTCAAGTGGCCGGCGAACTGGGGGCGGACTGTGCGGTGATTTACTACAGCTGGTTTACGAACGATACCGTGGGAAGGGCTCATACGAAGGTTTTTCAAAGGAAATTCGGCATTACGCCCAAGGCGTGGCGCGGTTATCTCTTTAACCACCATGTGGACACTATCGCGCTGAAAAACAGCTTAACACGCATTCGCGCGGCCCATCATCCCTTCCCCATCCTCTTCATCCCCGATCTCAGGGAGGATCAGCTGGAACGCTACTACCGGAATCCCGCGGATTTTATGGGGTACGGACCCTGCATTTCCCCATGGACAACCGTGGAAATCATGCCTGACGGCGACATTGCAACCTGCCGGGACTATCCTGATTTCATTACAGGGAATATCCTCGGCGCACCATTAAAAGAGATCTGGAACGGAGAACGGTATGTGGCCTTTCGAAAGGCGCTCCTTGAAGAAGGCGGGACCTTTCCCATTTGTGCTCGGTGCTGCGGCCTTATGGGATGGTAACCGATAAACATGTTCCTTTTCTGGGCCTTCATCATACTGGTTGCTGCAGCGGCATCCACCCAAATGATATTAATTGTCAGAGGGCTTTTCTATATAAAGGTCAAATATCCACGCCAGCTTCGCCCTCTCTTTCAACTGAAACTGGTATCGCGGAAAGCACCCGTTCCCACCGTATCCCTTTTTGTTCCCTGTAAAGGGAGATCAGAAGATTTGCGAGAGAACATAAACGCCCTTCTCGCACAGGATTATCCCAACTATGAAGTGTTCTGCATCACAGAGAGCGCCGATGATCCTGCTGCTCCGGTCATAGGCGCCATTGCGTCGAAAAACAACCGGCTTCACCACGTGGTGGCGGGGGAGGCAACCAGGTGCTGCCAGAAAAACAAAAACCTCCTTTCGGGCATTGATTATGCCGGTCAAAAGGGAATTTTGGGAGAGATCTATGCCTTTGCCGATAGCGATGTGAGGCCCGCCTGCGATTGGCTCTGCAATTTGACGCTGCCCCTGGCGGATGAAAGGGTGTTCGCGGTAAGCGGTTTTCGGTCACTGGTCCCTGAACACGGGGGCTTTTCCGATCATCTGCACGCAGTGTTCAGTGCATTTCAGGCATTGGCCATGACCGACGACAATACTGCCGCCCTGTGGGGCGGCTCAATGGCGGTCCGTCGGGAGGCCTTTGATGCAAATGGGGTTTATGCCAAATGGTCGAGGGCCGTCGTGGATGACATGTCGCTGACGTGGATCGCTCGGAAGCACCACCTGAAAAGGGTTTTTTCATCGGAAGCCATGGTGACTTCCAAGAGGACCTTTAAAGAGTTCGGCCGTGTTACGGCGTGGCTCATTCGCCAGACCCAGTTTTCCGCCGTATATCTTCCCTGCCAAACGGCATTTGCCCTTTGCCTGAACGCTGTTCTGGCAATCTCCATGCTCATCATCCCCGTGACGCTCTTCCTGGCCTTTCTGAGCCTCATTTCCCCAACGGCGGCGATTCTTCACTTCCTGCTCTGTTTGTCCGCTGCCGTAAGCATCGCTTCTCTGGGTGGCTTTACAACGATTAACGGATTGAAATTTAAATGGTTGTTGTACGCTCCCCCCATCCTGATCATCGGCACCTTTGTTAGCGGGATCGGCTTATTCTTGAGGCGGCTCACCTGGGCGAAAATATCCTACCTTTTCAACCGAAAAGGGGAAGTTATCACCGTGAAACGAAGGCCTTCATGACTCATCCTTTTCTAATGAACCATTAATCAAAAGAAAATTCAGCCTTAATTCAAACCAAACAGCCGGTGCGGAAAATGCGGCACAAAATAGGCGGCGGTGGGCGCATCCGTCCATCAAAGCCGTCTGGCCGCCTGCCCGATACGGCAGAAACGGTTTACCGGGATGAAGTTTTCCAAACACCTGTATGCTGCAGCAAGGTCCGGAGAAAGGGTGGAAAGCGAATGGAAGGGGGTGAAGTCCGCGAAAATCGCGTCATTTTCTGAATTGCCAGCAAAACCGACTAAAAAAGGAATTCCGCGGTCTGTGCCGGCGGAATATTAAAGCACTCTGTGAAAAATTATAGGGATCTCGAAGGAGTTAAACCATGAAAGGATATGTGAAAAGTATTAGATGTTTTTGTTTGACCCTGTTCGCTCTGCTGCTCTTGCTTGGTGTAACGGGTACCCAAGGCAACGCGGCGGAGCCCAAATATGTTTTCTATTTTATTGGTGACGGCATGGCCAGCGTGCAAATTCACGCCGCCGAAGCTTATCTGGCGGCCCTTCAGGTAAAAGACGATGAGACCGGCGGTCAGAAGGCCAAACTCCTTGCCATGAGCCATTTGCCGGTTCAGGGCATGAGCACCACCTTTGCCAACAATCGGCTCATCACCGGTTCGGCCGCTGCCGGAACCGCACTGGCCTGCGGTATGAAAACCAATATCGGTGTTATTTCTATGAATCCGGATGCCACCCGGCCTTATACCAGCATTGCCGAGCTGGCAAAAGCCAAGGGCATGAAGGTGGGTATCGTAAGCAGTGTTTCCATTGACCATGCAACCCCTGCTGTTTTTTATGCCCATCAACCCAGCCGCAAGAATTATCACGAAATCGCCATGGAGCTGGCCAACAGCAACTTCGACTATTTTGCCGGCGGTGGATTCCATGATGATGAAACCGGTGCGGGAAACGCCATCGAAACGGCCCAGGCGAACGGCTTCACCTATGTGACCACCAGGGAAGCTCTGGCGGCGGTCGCACCGGGAACCCGGACATTGGCCACCAACCACACGCTGATGGGTGGTGCCGCTCTGGCCTATGAACTGGACCGACCGGAAGACCATTTGTCCCTGGCGGAGTTCACGGCCGAAGGAATACGGTTGCTTGACAACCCCAATGGCTTTTTCATGATGGTGGAAGGCGGAAAGATCGACTGGGCCTGTCATGCCAATGATGCCCGCGCCGCCATAGACGACACCATCGCCTTTGACAATGCCATTCGGGAGGCGATGAACTTCTATATGCTCCATCCCCAGGAGACCCTGATTGTCGTGACCGCGGACCATGAGTGCGGCGGGCAGACCATCGGTTTTGCCGGTACTGCCTATGATACCTTTTTTGAGATTCTGGCCAAGCAGCAGTATTCCTATGAGGTGTTCAATGAATACTTTCTCGCGCCTTATATCGCCGCCCATAATCCGGCACCTGCCGATGGCGCCGCGCATAGTTCGGCACCCGCCGATATCGACGCTGAAATGTGGACGATGATCTACAATATTTTTGGCCTTGACGGGGCAGGCTTTACGCCTGATGAGGGCGATGACTTGTCGGAATACCAGAAGGAGCGGCTCGAAGCGGCCTTTGACAAAACCATGAGCGGCGAAAGCGTCAATTCGGCGGAAGAAGATTGGCTGCTGTATGGTTACTATGAGCCGCTGACCGTTACCCTGACCCACATTCTGAATCAGAAAGCGGGAATTGCGTGGACCTCCTATTCCCATACCGGTGTACCGGTTCCGGTGTTGGCCATGGGCGTCAATGATATTCTTTTTGACGGTTTTTACGACAATACCGACGTGGCAAATAAGATTGCGGAAGCCATGGGCATGACCCTGATCAACGTTGGGAATGCGGAAGTGGTATCAACCCAATCCGATACTGAGATTTAACGGACCTGAAATAGCGACGGCGATTCCGTCGCGGGACGGATTCCTTCAGGAACATGTGAAAGCCCGTCCCGAACGAAATCGTTAACAAAAACAAGAGACGGGCTGGGCCTTTCGAGAGAAAGGCCTTTCCCTTTAGTGAGTACTGGAAAAAGATGGGCCCAATCGCCGGTGGTGGAAAGTTCAGAAAAGCCGATGTCATATTAACGCTGCTATTGTGTCTCTTGTGTGTGGGATTGCTGCTAATCCCTTCGGGTTTTGAAAAGGTTAACGAGAACAACCGTTCCGAAAGGGCTCGGGCACGGGTTACCCATGTTGACAATTCTGATGTGCGGCAGAATCTGCTCGTCAAGTCAGGGATGCAGGAAATGACCGTAACCATTCTGGATGGTCTTTATAAAGGAGAGACGGCGACGGTCATGAACCCCCTTCACGGCAAGATGGAACTGGACGAGATTTACGCCATCGGCAACACGCTGCTGGTGGAGTTTTCCACAAGGGGGGGCAAAATCCACCGGGCCTATGCCCGTGGCAAATACCGCATTCATCTGGAAGTCTTTCTTCTGGGCCTCTTCGGCGTTTTGTTGATATTTGTTGCCGGCTGGACCGGAGTAAAGGCGCTGCTCTCCTTCTGTTTTGCGGGATTGTTGATCTGGAAAGTGATGATCCCGCTCTTTCTGAAAGGTTATGACCCCATTATTATTTCTCTGGGTGTTCTACTGGTGCTCACCGGGACCATCAGCTTCATGGTGGGCGGGTGCGGCCGAAAAGGCCTTGTGACCTTTTCAGGCGCTTTTTTAGGGGTTCTCCTCACCTGCAGTATGGCCATGATCTTCGCAAAAGGGTTTCGTATTCATGGAGCGGTGAGGCCCTTTGCTGAGACCCTGCTCTACTCGGGTTTCTATGACCTGAATCTGACCAAAATTTTCCTGGCCGGCATCTTTGTGTCATCATCCGGTGCGGTGATGGACCTGGCCATGGACATTTCATCGGCCATGCATGAAGTGAAACTGAAGGAACCTGGCATTCGCATCAAAGACCATATTGCATCCGGAATGGCAGTGGGCAGATCCGTCATCGGAACCATGACAACCACTCTCCTGCTCGCCTATTCAGGGAGTTACACTGCCATGTTCATGCTTTTTGTGAGTCAGGGAGTACCCTTGGGCAATATGTTTAACCTCAATTTTGTGGCTGCCGAGGTTTTGAACACGGTTGTGGGCAGCTTTGGGCTCGTGACCGTGGCACCGTTTACGGCAATTATGGGTGGCATCATCTATGGGCGGCATCAGCGTCAAAAAGTGAAGATCCGCCCGGCGAAAGCGTCGATGGAGGAGGTTTAATGGAAAAGATCATTCTGGTATGTGGCAAACCGGGAGATTACGGGCATACGATTTCGCTGATAGAGGACATGTTTCCGGAATGCACCGTTGAGATTGTGGAAAAGACGGTTGTTGAGACGGATTCCATGAGCAGCTACTTTGAAAACATGGGAAGCTCCTTTCAATTGCTTCCGTTTCAGGAAAGCATCTGAAATCGAGAGATCTTGATCCTCACTGCAGGCTTCTTTAGGAAGGACGGATTTTGGATATCTGATCCCCAGGGAGCAGTGTTCGGTAAGGGAGACGTATACTCACTTCATGGGTCATGGACGACCAGGCCCTTGGCTCAAACAAAAACCTTTGATGGGAGATCGGCAAAGTGTTAAGCAAAAAAATCGGATGGTTTTTCGGAGTGCTGGTGTTCAGCTTTCAGATCCTCGTTTTTTCAGGGGATGGCGCCGACACCATATTGAACGGCGCCGGCGCAACCTTTCCGTATCCTCTCTATGAAAAGTGGGTTGAAGTATACCGGGAAAAGACCGGAGTCCGTGTCAGTTACCAACCGGTCGGTTCAGGTGCCGGCATACAAAAACTCCTTGACAGAGAGGTGGACTTCGGGGGCACGGACGCTTATCTCTCGGCCAGGGAACTCAAAAAGGTGAGCGGCCGTATTTTGCATGTCCCCACATGCCTGGGTGCCGTAACAATCATCTATCATCTTCCGGATAATCCCATCCTCAAGTTCACGCCGAGTCTTATTTCGGATATTTTTCTGGGAAAAGTACTCAACTGGTCCGATGATCGCATCGTCGGCATCAATCCGGGTACTTATCTTCCGGACATGGAGATATCGGTGGTTCATCGCTCCGATGGGAGCGGCACCACTTTTATCTTCACGGATTATCTTTCCAAAACCAATCTCCTTTGGCAAAAGGAGGTGGGCCGCGGAAAGACCGTTCACTGGCACACCGGTATGGGCGTGGAAGGAAATCCCCGCGTCGCTGAAATGGTACAAAAAATTCCCGGCAGTATCGGTTATGTGGAGCTTTCCTATGCAGATCGGCATCAACTTCCGGTGGCGCTGATCAAAAACAGATCAGGCCGGTTTGTGGCTCCCACGCTGGAATCGGTTTCAAGTGCCGCAAAAGTGCGGCTCCCTGAAGATACGCGGATTCTGATAACCGATACCCCTTCCCCCGACGGCTATCCCATTAGTGCATTTACGTGGCTGATTTTCTACGGAGAACAAGCTTACAATCAAAGATCCCGGGACAGGGCCCTGCAACTGGGACAGTTTCTCCTGTGGACCCTTCACGAAGGGCAGAAGCATAACAGGCAGCTCCTTTACGCCCCCCTTCCCCATGAGGCCATCGGCAAGGCCGAGGCGGTGGTTCGGTCCATTCGCTTCCGCGGGGCCCCGCTTTTTGCGGCGCTTTCTGAGGATTCAAAGTGACAAAGGTTTTTTTTCGTGCCACTTGCGTTGCGGGCGGGTTTCTCATATGTCTGCCTCTTTTCCTCTTGACCGTTAATAGCGCCGTGGCCGTGGCTACGAAGAAGCCGGTCAAGGTTGGCATTTATGACATTGAGCCCCTTTGTGAAACGGATGGGATCAAGGGAAACAGGGGGCTTTTTGTGGACATCTTAAAGCATATCGCCCAAGAAGAAAAATGGCATGTTCATTTTATTAAAGGAAGCCTTGAGCTATGCCGTCTGAACCTGGTTCAAGGGAAAATCGATCTTCTTCTGGCCGCCGACTATTCCCAGGCCAATGAAGCGGTTTGCGATTTTACCCGCGAGACGGTGATTTCAACCTGGGGTCAGGTTTATAGCCCGAAAAATGCCGCCATTGGATCGATTCTGGATTTGTCCGGGCATACCATGGGTGTGGTACGAGATGAGCCTTACAATCACGGACTCCGGGAATTGCTCAAACGCTTTAACATATCCTGCAAATACGTGGAATTCAAGCATTCTGAGGACGTATTAAATGCCATTGAAAAGGGATGGATCGATATTGGGATTGTAGACCGTCTTTACGGCGTTCAGCATCAAGGGGAATATGCCGTCAGCAAAACACCCGTGGTGCTGGCACCGGTGGAACTGCGGTTTGCCGCCCCAAAAGGGAAAAACAAGGAGCTGCTGGAAGCCATCGATTATCATATGAAGGGTCTCAAGGATGATCCCCATTCCATCTATTATCAGATGCTGGACGGTATTTTCGGGATGTCCGGAAAATCCGGTGTATCAAAATGGTTTGTCTGGGGGACCGGGATTGCGGCGCTAATGGCACTGTTGGCCGGGGGAACGAGCCTTTTTTTCAAGCAGCAGGTCCGGGCCAAAACGTCTCAGCTGTCAATAAAGAATGAAGCGCTCAGCAAAGAGGTTCGAATGCGTCAGAAGGCGCGCGAAGCACTCCTTGAGAGCGAGGCCCGGTATCGTTCCCTGGTGGAAAACACGTTGGACGGATATTTTGTCTTCGAATATCCATCAGGCGAAATTCGCTTCCTGAATCAAAGGATCCGTGAATTGCTGGGATATACCTCTGAAGAGGCCTATCAGAAAGTGCTGTGGGATTTCATGACGGAGAAAGATCGAAAGCGGTTCATAAGGCGCTTCAGAAACCAGGGTGAAGACGGATCATACGAACGGGTCCCTTTCACATGCACCGCGGTCAGGAAAGATGGATCGACTTTCCTGGCGGAAACCTCCACCTCAATGGTAAATGAACAGGTTGGTACCGTCATTCAGGGAAGCCTGAGAGACATCTCGGAACGGGAGCGCCTAAAGCGGCATTTGCAGCATGCTGAGAAGATGGAGGCCGTAGGCACCCTGGCAGGGGGGATTGCCCACGATTTCAACAACCTGCTCATGGGTATTCTCGGAAACGTCTCGTTGGTGAGCATGGAGCTGGATCCGGATGACCCCCAGCAGGAAATGCTGCAATTGATTGAAGATTACGTGATGAGCGGTTCTCAACTGACCAAACAGCTGCTCGGGTTTGCCAGAGGCGGAAAGTACGAGGCCAAGGAACTGGATTTAAGTGATGTGGTGGAAAAAACGAGCCATATGTTCGGGCGGACCAAAAAGGAAATCCGGATACACACGTCGTACGAACAGACGAAGTGCAAAGTGAAAGCGGACCAGGGACAGATTGAGCAAGTGCTGCTGAATATGTATGTCAATGCCTGGCAGGCCATGCCGGGGGGTGGTGATCTGTACCTTAAGACGGAAACCGTGACGGTGGATGAGGGCCACGTTCGCGCACATCAGGGAAAACTGGGCCGCTTCCTTAAGATTTCCATCACGGATACGGGTGTGGGGATGGATGAAAAAACCCAGAAACGGATTTTTGAACCCTTTTTCACCACCAAGGAGATGGGCAGAGGGACCGGACTGGGGCTTGCGTCCGCATACGGCATTATCAAGAATCATGGCGGGTTCATCGATGTCTACAGTACTCCCGGAAAAGGGGCAACCTTCAATATATACCTGCCGATTGTGAAGGCAAAACCGACCCTCTTTGAAGAAAGGCAAAAGAACGGAATGAAAATCATCAAGGGAGAGGGGACGGTTCTGATGGTGGATGATGAGGAGATGGTCATTGACGTGGGGTCGCGTTTTTTAGAGAGAATCGGCTACCGTGTACTTGTGGCCAGAAGCGGCGAGGAAGCCGTGAAAATCTACGGGGAAAACAAGTCTTCAATCGATCTGGTATTATTGGACATGATCATGCCAGGAATGGGAGGCGGGAAAACATTTGACGGTTTGAAACGGATCGACCCCTCGGTGAAAGTGATTCTGGCAAGCGGCTATAGTATGAACACCCAGACAACGGAAATACTGAACCGGGGCTGTAGGGGATTCATACAGAAACCCTTCAGCATGGCCCAGCTTTCGCGGAAACTAAATGAAGTTGCCCGGGCCGCGTGAGTCCGATGGAGATGATATTACTTTCAATAATTTAACAGAATTTAAATATTGCCTTAACATTGGAATTGTACCTTGATAGCGTCGAAAATCGTTCTTTTTGAAGCCCGGATCAAAGGAAAAGCTTTCAGAATGCATACATGTTCGTAACATAATCGCCGCTTTTTGCCGGGCTCACTCGCTATCGCCTAAGAGGTAACAATTTGGAAAACATCAGATATATCAATCAATTACACTGGGTATTCGATCTTCCCCATTCGGCGGAGTTTTCATTTGAAGAAAATGCGGTCCCTCGCGTCATGATGATCTATGAAAGGGCCACGGACCGGATGGAGTTTGAAATTCTGGACAACGGTATTTCCGAGGAGGTGCGTGAAAAAATCTCTTCGTGGCTGCGGAAAAGCAAACATGTCTGGGATGTGATTAACGGCCTCACATGAACCACTATTGGTATCTTGGACCTTGAAGATGATGATGAAAGCGCTTTTTTTGTTTCAGTCGAGATATTACGTACTCCTAACTTGACCCTCACCCAAATCTAACAAAGGGCGGATATTTTCACCCAGCTTCTTTATTACTCTCTTTGGGTGGTTTGGGGGTGTCACAACACCCTGAACCACCCAACCCATCTTTCCAAATATTTTTCCACAGGTGCTCACCATAAGAAATTTTTTCCTCGTTCAATCAGATAAATAGTTAATTTAAATAGTCTTTTGATATTTATTAAAGAACTCACAAAAAACTAACTTTCTTCTAATCCATTGCTAACGCGTGTGGTTCACAATGGCCCTGTTTAAAGTTTTGAAATTCGTGCGAGGAGAGGAGGTGAAGGAAACACCATTTTAGGAGGAGGGAGTAATTGTCATTTCAAAAATATTGCTTGAAAGGAATAAGACTCGAAATGAAGAAAATCACATTTTTTTTATGCTTGATGGCGGCGCTGTTGATTAGCGTCAATATCGTTCCAGCACAGGCTGCAGAGGTGGATGTCTTGATCAACAAACTGGTTGAAAAGGGGATCTTAAGCCCGCAGGAAGCGGAAGTGCTTCTCATTGAGATGCAGAAGGAAGGTGCCCGTCAGGACAAGACCGTAAAGGAAACGGCGGAACAGGTTGCCAAAGAGACCGCTGAAAAAACCGTCAAAAAGGAATCTCAAACCTGGGCCAAGGTCCCCAGCTGGGTGAATCGCATCCATTTCAAAGGCGATTTCAGGCTGCGGTACCAGTATCAGGATAAAGAGAAGGACGATGGAACCAAAACCAACCGGAACCGCGGCCGTTACAGATGGCGGTTCGGCGCCATTGCCGATGTCACTGAAGACAAGAAATGGCAGGTCGGTTTCGGCCTTTGCTCCGGAAGTGGTGATCCAAGGTCCACCAACCAGACCTTCACCAACAGTTTTGAAACCCCCGATGCCCGCATTGATTACGCCTATGCGCAATTCAAGCCCTGGGATTTCTTGAAAATCATCGGCGGTCAGATGAAAAATCCCATTTACAAGCCCAAAGACCTGATGTGGGACTCGGATATCCGCCCACAGGGTGGCGCCATCCCGTTTTACTATAAGATCAACAGCATGTTCGATGTTTGGGTAAACCCGGCCCTCTTTGTCCTTTCAGAGTTCAAATCGGAAGAGGAGACCGCCACCATGTTCGTCATGCAGCCGGGTGTGACCATCAAACCCATGGACATGATGAAAATAAAGCTGGCGGGATCCTGGTACTACAACAAAGAGGTGAAAGGGAACCATTTCAAATACAGTTCCGGGACCAACTCCACGGATGCCAACGGTGATCTGCTCTATAACTACTCGTCAGTCGCTTTCGACGGTGAGTTGGGCTTTAAATTCAAGAGCTACATTCAGAAAGCCGCGTTATTCGGCACATACGTCAACTCCGATGCGGACGATAACGACTCGGGATACCTGATCGGTGTCAAGTTTGGCCGAAGCATCAAAGCGTTGGGTGACTGGGAATTCAAGTACAACTACCGTTATCTTGAAAGAGACGCGTGGCTTGACTTCCTGCCGGATAGCGATTTTTACAGTGGCGGCACCAACGCCAAAGGCCACGAATTTGAATTCAAACTGGGCCTTGCCAAGAAAGTATGGCTCCATCTAGACTACTACCGTGCCATGAAGATCGATTACTCCGGACCAAACGACAATCCTCAAAACGTTTTCCAATTTGACTTCAATTTCAAATTCTAAATTTGCCGAAAACACAAACAACCATCCACCCGGGAAAGCCATTTTTTGGGTGGATGGTGGAAAGCCGCAAAAAGCCCAGATTGCCCGAGAAGGTCTTATAGCCATGTCCGGAAAACAGGTTCTTGTGGTTGACGATGAAGAAGATATCCTGGAACTGGTACGGTTCAATCTTTCCAGGGAGGGTTATGATGTAACGTGTACCACCACCGGGGAGGATGCCATCAAAAGCGTCAGGGCGTCTCAACCGGACCTTTTGCTGCTGGATCTCATGCTGCCGGGAATGGACGGTTTTGAGGTGGCCAGATTTTTAAAGAAAGACCCTGAAACCCGCAACATCCCAATTGTGATGCTGACGGCCAAGACCGAAGAGGCGGACGTGTTGACCGGGCTGGAGATGGGTGCCGACGACTATGTGACCAAGCCGTTCAGTCCCAGGATTCTGGCAGCCAGGGTAAAAGCGGTGCTGAGGAGGGATAAGCTGGCAGCGCCGGGCGACACGGCTGCGGTTAAAATCCATAACCTGGTGGTACATCCGGGCCGGCGTGAGGTGCTCGTGGATAATGCGCCGGTCATGCTGACGTTTACGGAGTTCGGCATATTGAGTACCCTGGTACGGAGGCCTGGATGGGTCTTCACCCGCACTCAGTTGGTGGACGAGGTTCGCGGTTCCGAACATCTGGTAACGGACCGTTCCGTGGATGTTCAAATCGTGGGACTCAGAAGAAAACTGGGGTCCGCGGGCGTTTATGTGGAAACCGTCCGGGGCGTGGGATATCGTTTTAAGGACGATACCGATTAACCGATCAGTGAATGGGAAAAGCGGCCGATTGCGTCGGGATGGAGACAATGAAGCGGCTTCCCGTTCCCCCACGGCTTTCAAGTCTGATGGCTCCCCCCATCAAATGAATGAGGGTTTTTGAGATATAGAGCCCCAGCCCCATCCCTTTGGTATTTTCCCTTGCGTTCTTTCCTCTGTAATACTTGTCATAGATCCTCTCGCGATCGGCCTCTGGTATGCCGGGCCCCCTGTCCGCGACCGTTATGGCGATGCTTGTGGCATTTAGAAACCGTGTGCCAACGGTGACGGCCGCTTTTTCCGGGCTGTATTTGAGGGCATTTTCCACGAGATTGCCCAAGGCCAGCTTCAAGGCCGCGGCGTTTAGTCGAACGAGGGGGAGGGCCCCGGCCCTTTCAAACGCAATGGTGACGCCTTTTTCAAGGGCCTGTTTTGACAGGTTTGAAATGATTTCCTGCACGGTATCCTCCACGGATACCGTTTCCGTGGGAAGTGGGCGGTCGTTTGATTCCAATCGCATCATCATCAGCACCTCTTCCGTCATTATCTTTCCCATTGACATGAATCCACCTCATTTTGGAGTATTTTCTTGAAAGCACCGGGAATCCATTTGAGCCGCAATCATTCAAAGCATTCATCGATTAGGGGCCGGTTAGCCGGGGATTAAAATTCCGTCAGATGAAAGGGACTGCCCAAACCCTTGCGCAATTCTAATAATTGCCAAATGTTTTTCTAATAATAGATCGCTATTCTCGCCCTTTAATCTGGGGAATTGAAGATTCAGTCCATTTGGCCATTGCCGGTCTCTGGGCTTGCGCAAGAGAAAGGGGGTGAATGAAGCTGCTAACAGAATATTAACGGTTCCCTAACAGAAATCTAACAATTTGGCGTTAGTTTTCGCTGAAAGAAAACGGCTTACGATGATCTTGTTAAATGACATTTAAGTTCCATTCTGGAAAACTTGTGGAGGGATAAAATGAGAATCAAAGGTATTGCGGCGTTGGTGTTATTGGTAGCGGCCCTTTTTGCGACAAATATGGCATGGGCGGGGAATATTGTCATCAAAGGATCCACCACCGTGCTCCCCATTGCACAAAAAACGGCTGAAGCTTACATGAAACAGAACCCCGATGTGAAAATCACCATTTCCGGCGGTGGCTCGGGAAACGGTATGAAGGCGCTCATCGACGGATCCACGGACATCGCTGACAGCTCCCGTTTTATTAAAGGAAAGGAAGTGAAGCTTGCCGTCAAAAACGGTGTTTACCCGGTTCCCTTTGCCGTGGCCTACGACTGCATTGTGCCGGTGGTTCATCCCACGAACCCCATTGTCAATATCACCATGGCCCAGTTGAAAGACATTTACATGGGCAAAGTCAAAAACTGGAAGGAAATCGGCGGTCCAGACCGGCCCGTGGTGGTCATTTCCAGGGACACCTCCTCCGGCACCTATGAAGTGTGGCACAAAAAAGTCATGAAAAAAGAGCGGGTGTTCCCCGGTGCCCTTCTTCAGGCATCCAACGGCGCCGTCAGCCAGGCCGTGGCCAAGAACAAAAACGCCATCGGATATATTGGTATCGGATATATGAGCAAGGACGTCAAACCTCTGATGGTGAACCGGATTGTGGGATCTGCGGAGACAACCCTGAACGGCACCTACCCCATCAGCCGCCCCCTTTACATGTTTACCCCGGGATGGCCCAAAGGGGACGTCCTCAATTTCATCAACTTCGTGATCAACCCCGAAAAAGGCCAGAAATACGTGGCTGATGCCGGATATGTACCGCTCTATTAATATTGATGCTCGTTGATCACTGCTTCCCCGTGAAACACCGGTCTCTTTCACGGGGAAACGTCTTTTTTAAGTGGGCTGTGGGCAAAAACAAGCTTCACCCTGTGGCGGCTTGTTGTTGAGGATTCGTTATGTCAAAGCGCAAACAGACGGGAAAAGGGCGCCAAAGACGGGAGAAAACCATACGGTTTATTTTCTTCGGGGTGGCCCTTGCTTCCATCACCACCCTTTTCCTGATTGCCCTCTTCCTTTTTGTGGAGGGCATTCCCATTTTTAAGGTGGTGTCGGTTCCAGACTTTGTTTTCGGCGAATACTGGTACCCCACCGATGATCCGCCGGAATTTGGTATTTTTCCGCTGATTATCGCTTCCGTGGCAGTGACTGTCGTATCATCCGTCATCTCCATACCGTTGGGGGTGTTGACGGCCCTCTACCTGGCTGAAGGGGCATCCGCCAGAATCCGGGAACTGGTCAAACCGATCGTGGAACTCCTGGCGGCCCTGCCGTCGGTGGTCATCGGTTTTTTCGGTATGGTCATCGTTGCACCGGTCCTTCAGGAGATTCTGAATATTCCCACGGGGCTCAATCTCTTCAACGCCTCACTGATGCTGGCGTTTATGTCCATTCCAACAATCTGCAGCCTTTCGGAGGATGCCATTTTCGGTGTTCCCGCCGAGCTGAAGGAGGCATCCCTGGCATTGGGCGCCACCCACTGGGAGACCATTGCCCGGGTCATTTTCCCCGCATCCATCTCCGGCATATGCACCGCCGTTATCCTGGGAATGTCAAGGGCCATGGGCGAAACAATGGTTGTATTGATGGTGGCGGGCGGTGCCGCCATGATTCCCAGGTCCCTTTTTGATCCCGTTCGCCCCATGCCCGCGAGCATCGCCGCCGAAATGGCGGAAGCCCCCTTCCAGGGGGACCACTATTACGCCCTTTTTGCCACGGCCATCATCCTTTTCTTGTTCACATTGGCGTTTAATATCATTGCCGAGCAGATTTCACACCGCTACCGGCAGGTGGGAGCGGCGACGCTCTAATGCCCCTTTAATAAAGATGAGCTTTCCATACGAATATGAACGGCACTAACGAAAAAGAAAGCGTAAGCTTTAGAAGGCGGTTTATCCAAGGAACCATGTTCGGCCTTTTCAAGGTCGCCGCGGTCATTAACGGAGCGGCCCTGCTGGTGGTGGTCTATTTTCTCGTGGTAAGGGGGTGGCGTGCCATTAACTGGACCTTTCTCAGCCAGCCGCCCATGGATTCCATGACAAAAGGGGGAATTCTTCCCTGTATCGTCGGTACCATCTGCCTCAGCATCGGAGCCATTGCGGTGGCGCTTCCAATTGGCGTGGCCTCCGCCATTTATCTGAATGAATACGCGAGATCGGGTCGTATCGTCCGTATCATCCGACTGGGCATCAATAATCTTGCCGGCGTTCCTTCGGTGGTCTTCGGACTCTTCGGCCTTGCCTTCTTTGTGGTCTATTTGGATATGGGGGTGAGCATTCTCGCGGGGTCTCTGACACTGGGCGCGCTGACCCTGCCGGTGATCATCGGTTCCACGGAGGAAGCCTTGAGGGCGGTGCCGGATACCTACCGTGAAGCTTCTTTGGGCCTGGGTGCCACCAAGTGGCAGACCATTCGCCGGGTGGTGCTGCCCGCGGCCCTTCCCGGAATTCTGACCGGTACCATACTGGGGCTCAGCAGGGCGGCCGGTGAAACAGCCCCCATTATGTTTACGGCGGCGGTTTTCTTCACACCGTCGCTCCCCACATCCATATTTGACGAAATAATGGCACTTCCGTATCATATCTATGTGCTCGCAACTGCCGGCACCGAGATAGAGGCCACCCGCCCGCTTCAATATGGAACGGCTCTGGTGTTGATCGTTCTGGTGCTGGGTTTGAACCTTTTGGCCATCGTGTACCGGTCTTGGCTCAGGAAGAAACGATAAATGGACGGCAATTAGGACCCATATGGAAAAAACACCAAAAATGTCGGCGCAAGACCTGGAATTCTATTATGCTGATTTCCACGCGCTGCACTCGATTTCGCTGGACTTTCACGAAAACCAGGTAACAGCCCTCATCGGTCCTTCCGGATGTGGAAAGAGCACGCTGCTGCGCTGCTTGAACAGGATGAATGATCTCATCCCCTACAGCAGGGCTGACGGCAAGGTCATTCTGGACGGCAACAACATTTACGATCCCACCGTGGATGTGGTGACACTGCGCCGCCATGTGGGGATGGTTTTCCAGAAGCCCAATCCTTTCCCCAAAACCATCTTTGAAAATGTGGCTTACGGATTGCGGGTCAACGGCGTGAGAGACAAGGGATTCCTCCGTGAGCGAGTGGAAACCAGTATAAAGCAGGCGGCCCTTTGGGAAGAGGTTAAGGACCGGCTCAATGATTCGGCCCTGGGGCTTTCCGGAGGGCAGCAGCAGCGGCTCTGTATCGCCCGGGCCCTGGCCGTGGAACCGGAGGTTCTTTTGATGGATGAGCCGGCCTCCGCTCTGGACCCCATTGCCACTCAGAAGATTGAAGAGCTCATCCACGAGCTGAAGACAAATTACACCATTATCATTGTGACCCATAACATGCAGCAGGCCGCAAGGGTGTCGGATGTGACCGCCTTTTTCTATCTCGGCAAACTGATCGAGTCGGATTTGACGGAAACCCTGTTTACCCGGCCGAAACTGCAGCAGACATCCGACTACATCACCGGCAGGTTCGGTTAGACGGTGTTGTACTGGAATCAACCGTTAGGAGATTTTGATGAAAAGGCATTTGCAGAGGGAACTATCCAGCTTGAAAAAGCAGATACTTGCACTGGGGACCCTGGTTGAAGAGCGGGTTCGAATGACCATCACGGCCCTTGAGACCAAGGACGGAGATCTTGCGCGACAGATCATCACCTCCGACAAGGACATCGACCGGGCCGAAGTGGAAGTGGAAGAGGAATGCCTGAAAACCATTGCGCTCCATCAACCGGTTGCGGTGGATTTGCGGTTCATCAATATCGTCATAAAGATCAACAATGATCTTGAGCGGGTGGGTGACGAGGCGGTCAACATCGCCGAACGGGTTGAGAACATATCCAAACGCATGCCCCTGAATGTGCCATTCGATTTCACGGCCATGGCGGAAACGGCGGAAAAGATGCTCAAAAACAGCCTTGATGCCCTGGTCAACCAGGATGTGGACCTGGCTTACAGGGTCTGTCTGGAAGACGATGAGGTGGACCGCATGCATCGAATGATCTATGACCGGGTGAAAGCCGCCATCAAGGAACAGCCGGATCGGGTGGGATACCTGCTCAACCTCCTCTTGATCGGCCGCCACCTGGAGCGTATCGCCGATCATGCCACCAACATCGCCGAAGAGGTGATCTATATGATTGAAGGAAAGATCTTCCGGCACCGGAAAGAAGATCTGAAGCTTCCCAGTCAACCGTCCAATTTCTAACCGGTCAGCATTTTTAAAACAAACTTGCGGGACCTGGGACCATCAAACTCGCAGTAAAAAATCTTTTGCCAGGTGCCCAGAACCAGGCGGCCCCCTTCTATCAACACCGTCACCGAACTGCCCATAAGGGATGCTTTGATGTGGCTGTCTGAATTCCCTTCCATGTGCCGGTAGCCGTCATTTTGCGGTACCAGGTTTTTCAGTTTTTGAAGGATGTCGGTGCAAACCGAAGGATCAGCCCCTTCATTAATGGTGATACCCGAGGTGGTATGGGGGACATAAACCACACAAAGGCCGTCTTTAATACCCGCTTTTTCCACTTCCTGCCGCACCAGGTGGGTGATATCCACCATTTCGGCACGGGAGCGGGTTTTGATTGAAACCGTGATGGGCATGAGAAAATCTCCCGCTTTATATTCTTTTAAAGAGTGCCGGAATCCCTTGGGATCCCCATGGGTTTACTTCAGGACAAAATGATGGGTGAAGGGGTCCCGGCCGTTTCGGAATCCTCGGCCGGGGGTCCTTTCGCGGACGCCTCACTTCCCAACGCCAAATAATGTTGCATGCTTCTTTCCACGAAAAAGTCGAGGACCGGCTGCCGGGAGAATTGGGACGTTTTCTCTCGAATGCTGGCCGCCGCTTCCAGGCAGAGACGCGAATACTCCCTGTTTCCCGACCTTAGAAAGAAAAAGGCCATCTCAAGGAGCCTCTTTCTGAAACGCTCTCTTTCCTCCCCATGGAAAAGCGTGTTAACGCATTTTTCCTTTATTTCTTCAATCCGGTTCAGTTTTTGTGTTTGAGACAGAATGATGGGGCTTTCATGCACCTTTTGCATTTCCATCATGAAGGGTCTCAGTGATACGGGCGGTACCAGCCAGGACGCCATCAGATCGTTTTCAAAAAGTCTTCGAAGGTCCGTGGATGTGATCTCCCCATGGGAAACTCCGGTATCTCCAAAGTTGACGGAATAATCTTCCAAGGAGGCCTTACCAAGCAACAGGGGACGCGCTCTCAGGTAATCGGCCCGGGCTTCAGCGCCGAGGTTGTTTTCAATTTCAAAGGCGTCCTCAAGGACCATGGCCCCGTGGGAAAGGGGGACTTCCACCAGAGGTCCCGCCATCCCTTGAAGGTCAGCCTTCAGTTCACGGGCGCGCTTTCGGCTCATTTGATCAAAAACAAACTGCTGAATGCCGTTCTTATCGGATGCCATGCCCATTGCCACATCAATCCCTTTTCCGCTCTCAAAGAAATGGATGATCACGGCCCTGTTGCCCAGGGCATCAATGGGACCCACGTAGCACCGGGGTTCGTCCTTTTTGATGGGTTTGTAGACGCTTTCGGAGGCGTGGTTGTCGGCAAATCCGTCCGCCCGTACCCCTTTGCCTTTAAGACGGAAAAGGGCCCGTTTGACGGCCTTTTTGACATCCTTTTCTTTAAAGACATCACTGATACTTTTCAGAAAGGGCAGGGCCGTTTCATCAGGCAGCGGCAGTCTGTCCACGAAGGCCGTTGCCAAAAGAGGGTCCTGGATCCTGTTGACGATCTCTTGGGGCGGTGCGCTGTCAACCTGGTTCAAGAGAGCGGTTACCAGCGCTTCCCGATCTTTGCTAAGAGGCCTTGGGACGGTTTTCTTCTTCCGTACTCTCTTCTTTTGTTTCATCTTGAAAGCATCGAATAGATTTAAGGGGAGTCCTCATGCCGCCTTTTTTTCTTCAATGGCCACATGGTCCTCAAAGCCTTCCTCTTCCAGGTAGACATTGATGGTTTGTTCCAAAGAGGTGGTCCAGGTGCCCCCTTTATAATCCGGTGCGATGGGAAGCTCACGGAATTCCGGCCCCCGGTCTGCCAAAACCGCCAGTTCAATTTTCTGGGGTCTGCCGTAATCCATCAGAGCGTCCATGGCGGCGCGGACGGTTCTACCCGTGTAGAGCACATCATCCACCAGGATCACCAGTTTTTCATTCACAGAAAAAGGAAGGTCTGTTTTTCCGACGATAGGGGTGGAACGGATTTTGGTCCAGTCATCCCGGTAGAGGGTGATGTCCAGGATCCCCAAGTGGGGCGTTGTGGCCCCTGATTTGATCAGCGCCCTTTGAAGCCGCGATGCCAAGAAGGCACCGCCGGTGCGAATGCCGATAAGGCAGATCTCAGTGTCCGTACCGTGCCGCTCCACAACCTGTTTGGCAATTTGCTGAATATGCCGCGCAATCTCTTCCTTGGTGAGAATTATTCCTGTCTTCATAACAGAACCCCATCTCTAAAAAAAAATTATAATTACTCTCACAGCATTTTAGCCATGTCAACAAAATTATTGACTTTTCGCAGCATAAGTTGAAAGGTAGGGCAAATTTCAGGCTGTTTGGTGGAAAAAACGATTCTTTCCAAACAGTGAAAGGGAATATGTGATACCTGCCTTAAGACAATTGCAGGTGTGGAGGAGAAATACCCATATGGAAACCCGTGAGGCAATTATGGCCTTTTCCCAGAGTGAAAAGGTAAAGACCGCCCTGATCGGCGTGTCTCAATCCCTGGAATTACTTGCCGGAATGTCCTTTCCCGAAACAGAAGGGGCCCGGAAAGTCATACGAATGAATATTGAAATGATGCGGCAGGAAATCCAACTGGCCGGAAATCTTTCGGGAGATCCCCTCTGGGATGAGATCGAAAAACCCATCAGCAAGGCGGTTGTGATGATCGAATCCGGTGTGGGGCCTGAAGCGGTGGTGCATCTCACCCAGGCCCTGAGCCAGGTGACCAGTATCGGCCATCGCTCCATGACGGTCTTGAGGGAAAAGGGACTGCTTTAACCTCTTGTCCGGTACTTTTCACGAACCTGGGAGACCAGCCGTTTCAATGGGGGGAACTGGGCTTTTTGGACCCTGTCCCAGCACGGGAGGAGAGAATTATTGTGAAACAGCGGTTCCGAGTGAAGGTCATAGGCTGAAACGGCCACGGCCCTTTTCCATAACGGGGTATGGGGAATGGGTGAGTACTCGGAAAGGTAGGGAACACCGCCACAATGGTCCGCATGACGGATGCTTTCAAAAACAGCGGAAGGGGACTGCTCCGGCAGTCCCGCCATGATGTAAACGCCGATTTCAAGGGGCCCGAAGCCGGCCCCATGCAGGTGATGCATGGCCCGGGCAAAATCGCCTTGAGACAGTTTATCGTCAAGATCCCAGGGCCTGCCGTTATCGGACGTCTCAAGGCCCAAACGGATGGTTCTAAATCCGCTCTGATGAAGAAGATCGGCCATGGATTTGGTGATTTCCTTAACATGAATGGCATTGGGGGTATGAAATCGGATGTCCAGATTGTAACCCAAAAGTCGTTCAAGAAGCACCCCAATATGGTCTTTGGATGACAGGAGAAGGGCATCGTCGTAAAAAGCAAAATCCCGAACACCCCATTTTCCGTGCCAGTAAAGGATTTCCTCCAGGATTTCCAGAGGATCCCTTTTTTCAAACTCCGGAAAGAGGAAGTGGCTCGCGCAATATTGACAGCGGTAGGGACAGCCGGTAGAGGTCATCAGACAGACATAATGGATTTTGTTTAATAGATCAAAGGCCGGGTAGGCGGGCAGGGGGGCAGCCGTCGTTTCAGAGGGTATCGAAATACCGTATTCTTTGAAGGCTTCATGTAATTGGGCAATCCCTTTACCCGAAATCACCCGGTCGGCCCCGGAGAACCTTTTTGCGTGGTCTTCACACAGCCTTGCGTATGTACCGCCCAGAATGACCGGTACGTGGGGATGAACCTCATGGGCGCGTTCGATTGCCTCAAGAACGCCGGGATACCAGTAGGTCATGAGTGACGTTACCAGAATGGCCGAAGGGTTTTTCACCTGTTTCAGGGCATTTATAAAGACCTCCGGCAGGATTCCGTAACGGCTGTAGGGGCGGTCGATCTCTTTTAAGGCTTCCGGTTTATTAACCATTTGCCGCCAGAATTTCCCGGTGCCGTACTGTCGCCTTTTGGGGGCCTTGAGTGAGGATTGTTGAATCATCAGGGGATGGTCTACGTCCATGCAGTCAATGACATGAACGTCCCATCCACGACGCCTGAGGTCCCCCGCCAGCATGAGAAGCCCCAACGGTTTACTCCAGAGATCATAGGCCGCAAAATCGTAAATCCAGGGGTTTATGAGAATCAATGATGGTTTCATTGGGCGCCGGAACCCCGTTTTGACCCAGGGGCCAACGAATCGTTGCCTAGTAAGGAGAATGCAAACGTCATGAGAGCAGTGGTGCAGAGGGTAAAAGCGTCACGGGTAGAAGTCAAGAAGCGCGTGGTGGGAGAGATCGGCCCCGGATTATTGATTCTCTTGGGTGTGGGGCAGGATGACACCCCCAAGGATTGCGAATATCTGGCCAACAAGATTTCCAATTTGCGGATTTTTTCAGATGAGAAGGGGTTTATGAATCTCTCGCTCTTAAATACGGGTGGCGCCGCCCTGGTGGTCTCCCAGTTCACCCTTCTAGGGGATTGCCGAAAAGGACGCAGACCTTCATTTGCCAAGGCCGCCCCGCCCGAGACGGCCCGGGCCTTGTATGAAGGATTCGTGGAAATGATGAAAAAGAAAGGCATCACCGTTGAAACCGGACTGTTTCAGAAAATGATGGACGTTCACCTGATCAATGATGGACCCGTAACGCTCATGCTGGACAGCAAAAAGGCTTTCTAATCCAGATCCAGCTCTTTTTCCAGGGCCGCGATCTCTTTTTCGATCTCCCTGCTTTCCTTGGGGTCTGCCGACGCCTCCTTGAGCCGCTGTTTCAAGCCGAGCAGTGCCATGCTTTTTCGGTATTCCATGCAATTGACTTTCATGTCCTTCTTCCATGCCTTTTGGCCTGGGCCCTTGATTCAATCCCGTAATTCAATGCTCTAATTCAATCCTGGGCCAGGAACGTATTGGGATCCAGCTTGACACTGACATTGGGATCGCCTGATTTGTCATGGTCCTTTAACAGCCGCAGGAAGATGCCCGACGGCTCGGGAACCAGCTGAATGATAATGCTCAAAAGATCATCCACGGCGGCACAGGGATAGGGGATGTCCCGTTCATTGGTTTCGGTGATATGGCGGTGAGACAGGGCGGAGAGCCATATTTCCGCGCCGAATGCCCGGCCGGTCTTCTTGAGACCTTCAAGCATTACCCTTCCTTCTTTTTCAAAATCAAGACCGTCCATAATGATTGTGTTGGGCCTGAAATCGAGCCTTTCGGCGAGGTTTTTGAGATTGTTTTCCAACCGGTCCAGATCAAAGCTCCGGTTCAGGTAGGCCAGGATCATACGGTTCCTGTCAATGCGCATGCGATACTCGTCGCTATCAGACAGATTCAGCGCTTTCAGCAGGTCAAAATAGATGACATTGTAATAGGCGGTGACCTTTTCAGGCCCTTCCTCAAGGGAAACGTGGATCAGTTTTTCCCCTCGAAAAATCCTGTCCAGGGCCACGTGAATCAGGCAAGCGGTTTTGCCCACACCTGCCCGTGAAATCAGAACTCCCAGATTTCCCGGACCCAGGCCCCGGCGTGATGATTGGTCAAGAATTTTGAGCGGGCTGACGGAAATGAAGTCTTTCACGATTTCCCACCTCCTTTATCGGTTTTCTTTACATTTGATATCAGTTCTTCGGAAAGGGATTCCGGAAGCCTTGCGTATTTGGAAAATTCCATGGTGAATTCGGCTTTTCCCTGGGTCAGAGACCGGAGCGTTGTAGCGTAGCCGAACATTTCAGAAAGGGGTACTTCCGCTTCAATGGTGGAATCGGCACCGTCTTCCGTGTTGCTCACAATAATCCCGCGCCGCTGGTTGATGCTCCCCATGACATTGCCCTGAAACTCTGACGGACTCTCCACCGATACCTTCATGATGGGTTCCAGAGCCACCGGTTTCGCCTTCATGTAAGCCTGCCTGAAAGCGCCTATGGCGGCCTGGGAAAAAGCCATTTCAGAGGAATCCACGCTATGGCTCTTGCCGTCATTGATGGTGATCTTCATTCCCAAGACCGGAAATCCGATGAGCTTTCCCTTGGCGAGGCAGGACTGAAACCCTTTGTCCACCGCGGGGATGTATTCCGTTGGAATAACCCCCCCTTTGATTTCGTTGACCAATTCATAGTCACCTTCCTCCGATGGTTCCATGAAGCCGGCAACCCGCCCGAACTGTCCGGAGCCGCCGGTCTGTTTTTTATGGGTATGGTCAAAGGGTGCAAGACAGGTGATGGCTTCCCGGTAGGCCACCTGGGGTATGCCGGTCACCACATTGGCCCGGAATTCACGCTTCATTCTTTCCACATAGACATCCAGGTGAAGCTCTCCCATTCCCGAGATGATGGTCTCCCCCGATTCGGGATCCACATGGGACCTGAAAGTAGGGTCTTCCCTGGTAAAGCGGCCCAGGGCTTTGCTCATGTTGTTCTGGCTTTTGTTGTCTTCGGGCGTGATGGTGATGGAAATGACGGGCTCAGGAACAAACATGGAACTCATGCTGAAGTTGATGGTGCCGTCGGTAAAGGTATCTCCCGAAGCGCAGTTGATACCGAACAGCGCCACGATATCCCCGGCCCTGGCTGATGTGAGATCCTCCATCTGGTCCGCGTGCATTCTGACCAACCGCCCCACCTTGACCTTATTGCCCGTCCGGGTAATCAGGAGGTCATCCCCCTTTTTCATGGCGCCCTGATAGATCCTGAGATAGGTCAACTGACCGTAAGGGGTCACTTCCAGTTTAAAGGCAATGGCGACCAGCGGTTTATGAGGATCGGTTTCAAGGACCACCTCTTTTTCCTCATGATCGATATCAAGGGCTCTGTTGACAATCTCCCCTGGTTCCGGAAGATATTGTGTGACGCCGTCCAGCACCGATTGCACCCCAATGTTCTTGTAGGCGCTGCCCAGAAAGACAGGCGTTAAAAGCCGTGAAAGGGTGCCCCTTCTCACGGCTTCACAGATCAATTCCTCGGTGACCGCATCCTCGAATATGGCTTCCATCAGTTCGTCTGAAAACATGGAGGCCGCGTCCAGCAATTCCTCCCTTTTGGCCAACGCTTCCTCCATGAGCGGTTCGGGAATCTCCTCCTCTTTGACGTTTTCGCCGTTTGGACCCTCGAAATAGAGGGCTTTCATGGATACCAGGTCCACCACCCCTTTGAAGTCGGATTCCAAACCCATGGGGATCTGCATCAGGACGGCATTCTGATCCAGTTTCTCGCGAAGCTGATCCGTCACCTTATAGGGGTTTGCACCGGATCGGTCACATTTGTTGATAAATGCGATTCGGGGCACTTGGTATCGTTTCATCTGCCGATCAACGGTGATGGACTGAGATTGAACTCCTCCAACGGCGCAAAGAATGAGAATAGCGCCGTCCATGACCCTTAAGGCCCGTTCCACCTCGATGGTGAAATCCACATGCCCGGGGGTGTCGATGATGTTGATCTTGTGCCTTTTCCATTCGCAGTGGGTGGCGGCCGACGCAATGGTGATGCCCCGCTCTTTTTCCAGTTCCATGGAGTCCATGGTGGCGCCGACGCCGTCTTTTCCTTTTACTTCGTGGATGGCGAAAATCCGCTTGGTATAAAACAGTATCCTTTCGGTGAGGGTGGTCTTACCCGAATCGATGTGGGCGCTGATGCCGATGTTTCGTAACTTGTTCATCTCATTTGTCATGCTGATTTTCCGATAAAAAAAGAGGATTTGCTCACGCACACCCTCTTTTCAAATATATATTTTCGGGATGGTTTCATCCATCGGTGTGATCTTTCCCGGCCATTTTAATCATGTGTTCCCGAAGTGCAAGGGGATATCCCGTATATATACCGAAAAGGCCGCAACTTTACAAAACTTTTACAGTTTCGTGAAAAGGCCTTTCAGTACGATTAGAATTTGATCAAAACGAAAACAAATGATAATTGTACCGCATGAAAAAAGGTGTTGAACGCCCAGAATCCAAAAATGCCACGATTCTCATTGTCGATGATTCAAAAGACAACTTGCGGATGCTGGTGGAAATATTGAAAGCGCACCGGTTTAATGTTCGCCCTGCCAGAGATGGACAAATGGCGCTTTCTTCAGCCCGCAATTTTCCTCCGGATCTGATTTTGCTGGATATCGTCATGCCTTCACCCAACGGCTATGAGGTCTGCAAAGCGCTCAAGGAGAATCCACGGACCCGTCACATTCCCGTGATCTTTATCAGCGGCCTGGATGAAACGGAAGACATCTTGAAAGCATTCCGGGTAGGAGGTGTGGATTATATCACCAAACCCTTCAAACCACCGGAAGTCATTGCCCGGATCAATACCCACCTCAGTATCAAAGAGCTAACCACCCAGCTGGAGCAACAAAAACAGGCGTTGCTCTTTGAAGTGGCCGAGCGTCAAAAAGCGTACAACCAACTGGAACGTCTGCAAAAGAGACTGAAACAGAACAACATAAGACTGGCCCAGCGGGTTCAGGAAGAGGTTCGGAAATTTAAAGAACAGCAGGAAATTCTTATCCAGCGCTCCAAGCTGGAAGCCTTGGGTGAGCTCGCCGCCGGTATGGCCCATGAGATCAATCAGCCCTTGAGCGGCATTTCCATGGCCCTTGACAATGTCTTTTACAAAATCATGGGCGGCACGGCCAAACCGGCGTATGTCAAGGAAAAATTCGATACGCTTCAAACCCATGTGAATCGAATCGAAAGCATCATCGATCATATCCGGCTCTTTTCCAGACAACAGCACAACGATACCGTGAGCACGGTGAATGTGGCAACTGTCTGCCAAAACGCCATCTCCATGATCCGGCGGCAGTATATGCGACAGGGAATCTCCCTCGAATTTTCTCCCCCCGATGCGCCGTTTTTGGTTCAAGCCAATATGTACAAGCTGGAACAGGTCCTTTTAAACCTCTTTTCCAATGCCCGGGATGCCATTTTGCAGAAACAACGGAACGAGAAGCTGAAAAATGAAGGAACAAAAAAGCAGTCCTTTCAACGATTCAAAAATGCGTCTTTGCCCGACAACTGCATTCTGATCACGCTGGAGGGGGACGCGGATAATGTGTTCATTGACGTGGCGGATGCCGGCGACGGCGTTGATGCCGCCATTGTCCATAAGATTTTCGATCCGTTTTATACAACCAAATCTCCGGAACAGGGCACGGGTTTGGGCTTATCCATCAGTTATGGTATCATCAAGGAATATGATGGTCGGATCCAGGTGGATACTAAAAAAAGTAAAGGAACCCTAATGCGCATTTCACTTCCGAGATTTTTTGAACAGGGTGAAGATTGATGGAACCGGTCCCACCTATCACCCTGCTGATTCTGGACGATGATCAGTGGATCAGGCAGGAGCTGGAAGATTTTTTTTTAGAGCGGGATGGATTTATCGTCCATTCGGCGGCGTTGCCGACCCGGGCAATGGTGCTTCTGGAGCGGCATAGACCTGACATTTTCATATTGGATGTCAAACTGCCGGAAATGGATGGATTGACCCTGCTTGAAAGGGTTAAAGCGCTTTATCCCGACATGGAAGTGATTATGATCACCGGCCATGGAGACATGGAGAGTGCCATCAAAGCGTTGAGATTAGGGGCCAGTGATTATTTGACAAAACCGTTTCGACTTCACGAAATCGAGCTTGCCGTGGAACGTACCGGCAAATATCTCGCAATGGTTCGAAAAGTGAAGCTGATGCAAAGCGCCCAAGAGATGCTGAATCGTGACATGGAAAAGCGCATGGGCGTCCAGTTGATAAGTGCCAGTCCCGCCATGCAGGAGGTGCTGACTTCAATGAAGAAAGTGGCGGCGTCAAAAGACACCTCCGTCCTTATCCTCGGTGAAAGCGGGACGGGAAAAGAACTGGTTGCCAGGGGAATTCATTATCTAAGCGCTCGCAGGCAGAGCATGTTCTGTGCCGTCAACACTTCGGCGGTGACGGAAAGTCTTTTTGAAAGCGAATTCTTCGGGCATAAAAAAGGGGCATATACCAATGCCATGGCCCACCGTCAGGGGTGGTTTGAGACAGCCCATAATGGCACCCTATTTCTTGATGAAATCAGTGAAATGCCCCCGAGCTCTCAGGTCAAACTACTCCGGGTATTGGAAGAACGCCGGATTACACGGGTGGGAGAGCAACAATCGTTTCCGGTGGATGTGCGCATCATTGCGGCAAGCAATCAAAACCTGGAGGAATTAATCCAGGCGGGGAAATTCAGAACCGACATATACTACAGGCTGAATGCATTTACGATCCATATCCCTCCCCTGAAAGAACGGCGGGAGGATGTTCCTTTATTGGTTGACCACTATATCAACCTTTTTGCCCTGAAGCTTAAGAAACCCATCCCCAATATCTTATCACGGGTGTCCTCATGTCTCGAAGCTTATGAATTTCCGGGGAACGTCAGGGAACTCAAGAACATGGTCGAAAGAGCGATGATACTTCTGGACGGCCCCACATTGACGCCGGACCATTTTCCGGGCCTTAGAGCAGCCGTATCCCCACCCATCTCCATCCCACCCCTCTCACCGCCTGATCGCCCTCTAAACGCGGCGGGTACCTCCAAGCTGCCCGCTCCCCCTCCGGAACCCATGGCCTCCGAGGAAAAAAGAACACCTGAAGACAGGCAAACCGGGTCAATTTGTGATCTGGATGAAACGCTGTTGCAGGCAGAAAAAGAGATCATCCTGGAAGCTCTAAATCGATGCAATCATCATAAATCCAATGCTGCCAAGGCCCTTAATATATCCAGGCAGTCCCTACACCGGCGGCTGAAAAAGCTGAAACTGTCGGGTTGATTGTTTTCTTCACCAAATGCTCAGAGTTGTCATAATCATATTGATATCAATTTTCGAGCTGCCACTCTCTGTTCAAGCGGCAACACCCATTGTACTGGAACAAGGCCGGGAATCCTACAAAATGGGCCGGCATCTGGATATTCTGGAAGACAGGGCCGGGGAGTGGACCATCGAAGATGTCGGGTCGGATGCGTTTAGGGAGAAATGGGTTCAGAACAAAAAAGAAGCTCCCAACTATGGGGTCACCAGATCCGTCTTTTGGGTTAGATTCCAAATCGAAAATCCATTCCCGTTTACCCATCAAGTTTTCCTCAAAATCGCCAACCCGTTTTTAGACCATGTCAACGTTTACATCTTTGCGGAAGGCAACCTGCAAGAAGTGATCAATAGTGGTGAGCTATTCCCTTTTCATCAGCGGGAGATACCCAACCACCATTTTGTTTTCAAGCTGACCCAAACCGCCCATCAATCCATAACCGTTTATCTGAGAATAGAGACCAACGGCGTGATGGACTTGCCTTTAGTGCTTTTGAGTAACAAAGCCCTTATTGAAAACACAAAGAATGAATACTCCGGATATGCGCTGTACTTCGGAATTCTCATCAGCATGGTTCTATATAATCTGTTTCTATACTTTTCAGTTCGAGAACCAGCGTATATTTATTACGTGATGTTTTTATGTTCAATGTTGGTTTTAAACCTGTCCGTTGCCGGACTTGCAAATGAATATCTTTGGCCCGAATCGCCGATTTGGGGAGATCGGGCCACAAACATATTTGTCTCCATCAGTTTGATTCTTGGGGCTTTGTTCGTGAGGAGTTATCTAAACTTAAGACAAAACTTTCCGATATTTAATAAAATAGCGATATCTGCTATTTGGCTTGCTTTTTTCATGGGAGTAATGTCCACTTTTATAAAGAATCCAATAACCATGGTTCTTCTTTATGCTCTGACAGTAATATGTGTATGCATGGCCATTTTTGCGGGAGTTGTCTCCTGGAGGAGAAGAATCCCCGCATCTCAGTTCTATCTGCTTGCCTGGATAGTGTTTCTTGTTGGGGTCATTATCAGAGCTCTAAAGGCTTTAGGCGTTTTCCCCAGTTCATTTTTTACCGAAAACACGATACTCATCGGGTCTGTCTGCGAAATGCTGCTATTCTCTTTCGGTCTGGCGGATAAAATCAATCAGGAACGCAAAGAAAAACTCCTTGCACAACAGGTATCGGAAAAGAGTCTTCTCGCCAAGAAAGAAGCTGAAATGGCGAATCAAGCCAAAAGCAGATTCCTTTCACATATGAGCCATGAACTTCGCACGCCCCTTAACGCCATTATCGGTTTCTCTCAGATCCTGATCCGCAATTCCAAAATGCCGCCCAAAGAACAGGGCTATCTGGCCATTATCAGGCGTAGTGGAGATCATTTGCTGGCCCTCATCAACCAGGTCCTCGATTTTTCCAAAATCGAGGTGAGACGTATCACACTGGATGAACAGGCTTTGGATTTGTATCATCTTCTGAATGAAGTACAGGAGATGTTTTCCCTGAAAGCCGGAAAAAAGGGATTGCAGCTCTCCTTTGACACGGCACAGAATGTGCCGCGCCATGTACGCACGGATGGGCTCAAACTGCGGCAGGTGCTGATCAACTTGCTGGAAAATGCAATAAAATTCACGAAAGAAGGCGGCGTGGCGGTTCACGTGAGTCCGGCTGCCCGGGAAAATTTCTCCTTAGAACGGGTCACGCTGCGTTTCTCCGTTGCTGACACGGGCGTCGGAATTGCCCCTGATGAGCGGGAGCAGCTATTCGAAGCTTTTGCGCAAACAGAATCGGGTCGGCGACTCCAGGAGGGCACGGGCTTAGGGTTACCCATTAGCCGCAAGTTCGTGCAATTGATGGGAGGCGATATCACTGCCAAAAGTGAATACGGACGGGGGAGCACATTTCAGTTTGAGATTCAGGCAACCGTTGTTGATGCGTCTGAAATTGACGATCCTCGCGGCCCGCTCCATCCTTCCAATCGGATCCATCGCGTGGTTGCCCTTAAACCGGGTCAACCACGCTATCGCCTGCTGATTGTGGACGACAAGGCAGATAACCGGGCATTGCTAACGGAGCTGCTTCAGACCTTGGGCTTTGAAATCCGGGAAGCCGCCGACGGCCGGGAAGCGATCGACCTCTTTAAACAATGGGAGCCTCATCTGATTTGGATGGATCTGCGGATGCCGGTTATGGGAGGCTATGAAGCCACTGAGCGGATCCGCATGCTAAGCCATGGCAAGGATACCGTCATTATTGCCGTGAGCACCAGCGTTCTGAAAGAAGAACGGAAGGTGGCCTTAAAAAAAGGGTGCGATGACTTTCTCAGAAAGCCGTTTCATGAGGGCGATTTGTTCGCCATGCTGCAACAGCATCTGGGGGTAAAATTTCTGTATGAGGAAAATGAGGAAACAATGATGGGGGATAAAGATCAAGAGAGTGAGGCGGCGCAGCCATCTGGCGCTCTTCCGGGACTAAGGCCCCAAGCATTGACGGCCTTGCCCCAGGATCTGATCTCCCGGCTTGAGGCATCCCTTCTCTCCTGTGACATGGACGGCATCGCCCAGGTCATTGCCCGCATTCGCTCACACGATCCCCTTTTGGCGGATGTATTGACGGATATTGCCGACGAATTTGACTATTCCACAATCCTGACTGCCATACGGGGAAGTCGGGCATCTTCAATGACGCCACAGCACACAGCTTAAATTCTGTTTCAATGACCGCTTTCCGGACACTTTGGCTGTATTGAATTAGATCGAATTGTCCGTTTTTCGAGCATATCAAAAAAAGGAACAATTCCCCCCGTACGGAAATTGGCCTCATATTGTATTTATTTCATACCGTTACACACCAGGAAACAATTGGCATTCATGTTGCAAAAAACAAAAATAGCATCTTTCGGATAATTCATGAATAGATTCAGGATCATCAACAAAGAGGCGTTTTGTAAACGCTTAAGATCCTATCCACATGATTTGGATGATACCCATATGACGGATTCATATATCTATGTCTGCGCCAATTGTCATCGGTTCAATGATATTGACGGTTCCTGGCAACCACTGGAATCATCACAGTTAAAAGATCCAAGGCTCAATTGGAGCCATACCATCTGTCCTGACTGTGCAAAACAGCTTTACGGCAAGGAAAAATGGTTTCAGGAGTGGCTTTCAAAAACAAGAAATTCATAATTGGAAAAGGAACGAATGAGAAAGCTGATTCTCAATAGAATAATAGGGTTTTCCACTGTATTTATTGGGTTCTTGATCGTTTTATTCACGTCAATTTTCTTTTTTCTGGAGGACTACTCCTACTCATTAAACAAAATACCGGTATGGCCGGTTTTCCTTGGCATGGCCATAATTGTGATTGGTGTTTTGGTGCTGAAGTCAAAAGCGTAATTCCCGGCGGAAATTGATGTGGAAGAGGAAACGTTAATGCATTGCACTGACAACGGAATCTGAATAGAATCCCTTTTTGTTTATGGATCCCCTACAACGCCCGGAAAATAGGAGAGCACCATAGTGAGACCCGCAGAAGTTAAACTGGCGGACCTGATCGATCTATCCTTGGTCGAGGAGATGGCAGAGTCAACCTTCAGGGCAAATGGCATGCCCATGGGTATTATCGATGCCCCGGATGATCTCTCCATTTTGGTGGGGGCGGGCTTGCAGGATGTTTGCACGAAATTTCACCGCTGCCATCCGGAATCGGAAAGAAGGTGCAAAGCCACCAGGCATGGAATGATCACCCATTGCAAAGAAAAACGGTTCACCCATATCAACTGCATGAATGGACTTCAGGTAGTGGCAACCCCCATTTCCATTTCCGGTACGCACCTGGCCACCCTGTTTTTGGGACAGTTCTTTTATGAAAATGAGATTCCTGATCGGAGCACCTTTGTCCGGCAGGCTGAGAAATTCAATTTCAACCTCGATGCCTATTTGGGTGCCCTGACCCGTGTCCCGGTTTTCAGCCGAAAGCGGGTAGCGCAAATATTGGATTACAGCCAATACCTGCCGGTCTTTTTGAGCGATCTTGCCGAAGGGAGCCTTGCGAAAACAGCCGCCGTGGAGAACTTCAAGAAAAGCGAGGAGAATTACCGCCTGTTGTTTGAAAACGTGAATCAGGCGGTTTTTCTCGTGGAAATCTCAGAAGATTTTCGGAAGGACCGGCTTGTTGATGCCAACAGAAAAGCCCGGAACCGCTACGGGTACACCAAGAAGGAGTTTCTGGGCATGGGTGTCACCCAATTGGGCCTTCACGAAGCAATTCACGAGACATACGGCAATCTGAAAAGGGTTTTTGAAAAAGGCTTCCACGTTTTTGAAGCCATTCACCGGACCAAACACGGGGAGAGATTTCCCGTGGAGATCAATGTGAGCGCCATTCAATCCCAGGGACCGCTTGTGTGCACCGCCATGGTCACCGATATTTCCGAACGGAAGAAAAAGGAGGAGATATACCGGGGCAATCTTGAGTTAAAGGAAGAAACCAATGCCGCGCTCAAACGGATGCTGGAATACGGCATGCACGAAAGGGAACGGCTCAAGGAGAATATGACGGATCATGTACGCGGTCTGGTTATGCCCCATGTAAAACGCCTTAGGGAAACGGATCTCAACCGCCGGCAGAAGGCGCTCTTGAAAGTGATTAATGACAACCTGGAGCAGGTGACGTCCAGGTTCGCCGGGAATTGCCGGTTGCAGCACAATGAGCTGACAAGGCGGGAGCTGGAGTTGGCCGCCCTGATCAAGAATGGAAAAACCAATAAAGAAATCAGTGAATTGCTCAATATTTCACTTCCCACGGTCTCATTTCACCGTCAAAACATCCGAAAAAAACTGGGGCTCTTTGGAAAAAGGAAGAACCTGGTTACCCACCTAAACGAGCTTGGCGCCGCGGAACCGCTTTTTAGGAACCTGATCATATAGGTTTTACCTATATATAAACCGTATTTAACCCATGTTTATTTTGGCCGGCTTTTCTGCTAGTTAGCGTTTTAACATCAATATATCCATCACCAGGTGAAGAGGAAGGAAAAATGAAAAAAAACCCGGTTTTACGTGAACGATCCCCATTTATGTATGCGCTGCTTTTGGCCTGTGTTTCCGCAGTGTTCTTATTGGAGATATTCTCCGAGGACGCATCCGCCAAAATTTTTGATGTCCAACTGATCAATACTGGAGGTCTAACCATTAAGGGGCAGGTGGATACCGACACCGACACCCTTATCATCGATTCCTGGACCAATGATGCCGGAGCAAGAACCTGGACCCCGGTGCCGTCCTCACTGCCGTGGAACTGGCCGGCGGTGACCGGGGCCACGTGCGATACCTATGACATCCCCGAGGATTGGGACTGCAAAATCGGTAGTGACTGGGGATTTGTTGATGCTTCGGATCTACAGGCGCGACAATGGGAGCAGGGAACCTGGGCTTTTTCCGACCTGGCTTACGCGGCTTGGGGCGGTGACCCGGATGCATTTAATCGTTGCAGTGGTTATTCGCTTGACCAAACGAGATTGGGACGCATTCCCACCGGTACGAATTCAGTAAGCCAAGTTTTCATCAACACGGTGAGTTGTACCCCCCCCTCTTCCGGTCCGGCTTTCGACAAGGCGTTCTCCCCGGACAGTATCGCGTACGGCGGCACCAGCACCCTGACCTTTACCATCGATAACACGGGCAACGCAACGGATGCCGACAGCCTCGATTTCACAGACAACCTGCCGGCGGGGGTAACCGTTGCGGACCGGGCGAACGCGTCCACCACCTGCACGGGCGGGACCCTCACGGCGGTTGCCGGCGCGGATTCCATCGGCTATACCGGCGGTACGGTTTCGGCCGGTGCCTCCTGCACGGTCCAGGCCGATGTCACCAGCGCCACTTCCGGCGACCACGACAACACCACCGGCGATCTGACCTCGTCATTGGGTAACAGCGGCACCGCATCCGATACCTTGACCGTCTATACACCACTCGCATTCGCAAAGGAATTCTCCCCGGATGCCATGGCCCCGGGCGGGACCAGCACCCTGACATTCAGCATCCAGAATACTGAATCAGTAGGTGCCACGGCCCTCGATTTCACGGACAACCTTCCGGCGGGGGTTGTGGTGGCGGATCCCGCCAACGCGTCCACCGACTGCGACGGGGGGACGCTGACGGCGGTTGCCGGTTCGAGCGTTATCTCCTACACGGGCGGGTCCGTGTGGTGGGGAGAGGGC
>JANQDY010000143.1 GCA_028278625.1 Thermodesulfobacteriota bacterium | reverse complement strand
CAAATCTCCAGTTCAGAAGTGGATGCGGTACGCAACGCGCCAGGCCCAGATCCTCCCGATGCCCCTTACCTGGAAACAGGACACGATTCACCCCGATGCTCTAGATGCAAATAGCGCACCAAAGGGATATAGGCCTGTAATTGCGATGATTAGGACAAATTATGACTGCCGCTGGAGAATATTTTGACGCTATAGGCGTAAATGAAATGACATAAGGTATGGGGGGCACAGATCGGAAAGAAGAAACGGTTACCAAGAATGCCTGCGTCATTCTCCTGACAAACTGCCCGTCAAGGGATGAAGCGGCGGGCACGGAATGTGGCCGGATCATTCATTGCCACGTGACGCCACACAGGTGGCGTTAAAGTATTCCGGGGGGACGTATTTTTTCTGCCGTTCAAAAAAGGAAAGGATGTTCCGCACATATTCGCGCGGCTGGTTTTCATAGGTGTTATGGCCGCATTTGGGCAGCACGGCCAGCTCGCTGTTGGGCAGGTGGCGGTAGAGGGCCACCCCTTGTTCCACATCAAAGAGGGCGCTCCGGTCCGGGTAGAGCACCAAAACAGGGCAGGTAACAGCCGGAAGGATGGGCCTCAGGTCAAAAACGCCTGTGCCGTAGGACCCTCCGCGATCGCGGAACATCTCGAAAAACGCGGGGGCACGCTCCTTGCCGTGCCAGGAGGCAAGTTTCTCCCGAAGTTCGGGAGCCAATTCCCGGTAAGGTTTGGGAAACATCTTCCGGTTCCATTGGGGCATGGGGGTGGGATTGTAACACTGGGTGCTGGAAATGGAAACGGAATGAACATGCTTCGGGTATCGGGTGGTATAATCAACGGCCACCACACCCCCTTCACACTGTCCAACCAAATGAAACGATTCCAGATCCAGCATCTTTCGTAGCGTTTCCAGTTCCTTGATGCCCTCGGCACGAAACCCCGGGCTCACATAGAACCTGTCAAAATCCGGGCCTTCCTCGGAACGGCCGTAACCGCGACGGTCATACATGACCACCCGGTATCCCTCATCCACCAGCTCGGGATAGATCTCCTTCCAGATACGGGTGCAGCCGAATCCGTGATGCAGGAGTAGGACGGTCTCTCCCTCACCGTGGATTTCATAGTAGCAGTTTGTGCCGTTAACATTCAGGTATGGCATTGGATCGTCCCCTCTCGCCCTTTTGCGCTTTTGTGGGATCAAATGGTTATTTCATATTGGGCATCCAAATTCCCCTTTTTCTTGAATGAAACGGATGCCGAACCCCTTCTTAATATTGCCCGTGCTTTTTTACAAGTTCTTTAAGGAGACTTCTTTGAATGGAGCTGGGGTTTTAGGGCGGAAAAGGGCTTTTTCACTTGGGCGTTTTATAGGAGATCAATCAAGAAAAATACCTTTGGTGAAGATTTTCATGAACAGGTCTGACAGTTCGGAGGGTTTTACTTTGCCATCGGGATTGTACCAACTGTACGACATCTGGATCATTCCAAAAAGCGCGAAGGTGCACGCCATGGTATTCAAATCTCTGATTTGGCCCTTGTTTCTCATTTCCGAAAGGGTTTTTGCAACAATCGCCACGTATTCCTTTTGCTTGGACCTCAATTCATCCCAATGCTCCGGGCTAATGGACTTTTGATTATGAACGATCAATTCCATTCGAACCGGATCCGTACCGTATATTTTGGTATGCAGCTTTATGATCGCATGAATTTTGTCCTTCAGGCTCATCTCACTCTTTTCAATCTCACGTAGCTTTTCGAGACTCTCATCCATGATATCGATGAGGATTTCGTATAAAACCGCCTCTTTGTCCTTAAAGTAATAATAGATTGAGGAACTGTTGATACCCGCCTCCCTGGCGATGTCCCGAATGGTGGTCTTTTCAAAGCCTTTTTCCACGAACAGCCGCATGGCACTTTTAAAAATCTCTTCTCTTTTTGCTCCTTTTCGCATCATTTTCTCCACTCATAACAAGAAAAACATGAATTTTCAGCTAGATTGATACAAAAATCAGATCCAGGTTGTCAATGATTATGCGTTTTGGGGGTTACCCGCGAGATTGGCACGCATCATCGCTTCTTTTTGGCCGTCCAACCGCGGTGAAATAGAACTCACTGGCGATGAGCATGCGCTCATTGCTGCCTGGGGATAAAGGCGTGTCAAGGTCTACCCGCTTCACCCTTATTTCCGGTTTCCCGCCTCCTGCCTCCCGGCAGGCATGGGTCAGCCAAGTCTCCATGAATCGCCTGATCTCGGCGATTCCTATTTCCATGTTGCGTTCAACGCGCTTTTCTTCGGGTAAATGGAGAACAACCTTGGGCTTCTCCTGGTGGGGTCTGATCTCCACCTTGCGTCTGATGACCACCCCACCCGCAACAGCGCCCACCGCATTGGCGACCTCGGCGTGGGGTACCGGGACCATCTTCCCCCCCAGCATTTCAACCGCCTGAGGCAGGTACGCATGGGTGGGCGCACCGATCCCGGCCACGGCATCTTGCAGTAAGAGGCGGCATGAAAGAGCTTTTCCCGGCTCCTTGCCAAGGGCTTTGTCCAACAGTCTGGTGCCCATGGGCTCCTTCTCCCAATCCGGCGCAACCCCTTCATCGGAGAGCGCCTTGCCGACAATCTCCAATCCAATCAAACGGCCCACTTCTTCAATCGCCCACCGAACCAGACGGTCCGGGTCCCAGCCGGCAACCCGTGCCAGCAGCGTTGCCCCCATACGGGAAGCCTCGTTGTCCCAAATGCGCAACAACCCCGCCGCATGCAGCGCGTCGGTGGGGGTGAAGCCCGCAAACCCCACGAGGCGTCGGTTGATGAGCCCATCCAGTTTTGGGGCGATACCGTTGGCCCGACGGTGGCCGGCCTCCCATTGGGACAGAGATAACGGTCCCTGGCCCAGCCGCTCCATGAGACTTGCTTCCCATTGGGCCGCGTATCGGTCAAGGGGGCCAAGGGCCACCAGGAATGTGCCGTGTTTGTTGGACGGTCTCCGCTGCCCGGCCTGTTCTTCCAGTGTTTTCAATATCCGGGGGTGGCTGGAGGCCAGGCGGCATAGGGGAATCGCCCGGCGGGGCCCGATTTTCAGATGTCTCTCCGGCGTGTAAATGACGGAGCTGTCCCCGCCAAGCCCTCTGGTCTTTACGTCCACCGCCGTCACCATGGTTCGCCAACGACCCACCGTGGCCCCTTCAAGATTTAGCTTGGGCAGGCCGTCCTCCATATGGGCCACATCCGTGCTGGTTCCGCCCATATCAACCACCCACATGCGCTTTGGCCCCTGTTCGGCCAAATGCCAGGCACCAACGATACTGGCGGCCGGTCCTGACAGGACGGTCTCGATGGGACGTCTTCCGGCCCACTGGGCCGTTACCAGCGAGCCGTCCCCCCGAACAACCATCAGGTTTCCCGGGATCCCCAGTTCTTCAAGTGCGCATTCTACTTTAGCGATCAGGTCTCCGATCATTGGCACCAGGCGGGCGTTTAATGCCACGGTGGCGGCCCGTCTGACTGAATTCAATCTGCCGGTTAATTCATGGCCGCAGGCCACGGCCAGGCCTGTTTCTTCTTGAATGATCCGTTTGGCTCTCAACTCATGGACCGGATTTTTCACGGAGAAATAGGAGGAGACCCCTATGGCATCGACATAGCCGAACCGGCGCCTGGCAGCATCCCGGATGGCTGCTTCGTCCAGGGAAACCGCTTCATCGCCCCGGTGGTCGTGGCCTCCCGAAATGTGCACAATGTCTGTTGCGGCAAGGTCCTTTACAAGGTCGAAAGAAGAGAGGATATGGGGGTCGTATCCGATCAAGAAAAGGCTGGCACGGCCGCCCACGCCCTCCAAAATGGCGTTGGTGGCCAGGGTAGTGGAAAGGCCCACCAGTGTCACACGGGATGGGTGGGGTGCATGGCTTCCATCAAAGATCCCTTTTAGGGCCTGACCCACACCCTTTGAAAGATCCTCATAAGTGGTCAGTGCTTTGGTAAGAGAGACAACCCTGCCGCTCTTCTGATCCAGCAAGGCTGCGTCGGTGTATGTGCCGCCTGTGTCTACTCCCAGGGAAAATGACAATAGGGGTCTCCGCCGGATAACAATTATGTTAGAAGCGCTTTACAGAGCTTGGCCGCACCCGGTGCATCGTAGGCATACCCGTCCGATCCGATACTGTCGGCAAACTCCTGGGTAACCGGCGCCCCGCCGATAATGATTTTCACTTTGTCCCGCAAGCCGGCCTCCTCCACCGCCTCGATGGTCGCTCCCATCTCCTTCATGGTGGTGGTTAAAAGGGCTGAAAGGGCCAGGATGTCCGGTTTTTCGGCCGCCACCTCTTCCACAAAGGTCCCCGGAGCCACTGAAATCCCAAGATCCTTCACGTCAAATCCCTGGCCCCTCAGAATCATGATGACCAGGTTCTTGCCGATGTCGTGCAGATCCCCCTTAACAGTCCCCACAAGCACCTTACCGGCCTTCTCATCCGCCCTGCCCGCAATATCATATTCGAACTGGTCCAGAACCGATGCCATTATCCGGGCGGCGGCCATCATCTCTGGGATGTAGATCTCCGCCCGCTGGAACTTGGCACCAATGAAGGTCATTGCCGCCACCATTCCCTCATTTACGATGGTGGAAGCATCGATACCATGGTTCAGGGCCTTTTCGAACAGTTCCACCACGGCCTCCCGATTGTTGGCGAGCATAAGATCCACAAAAGGCTGCGGATCCAGGCTGGAGGCAGACATTACCTCCTCGGACGGGGTGCCCTTGCCTTTGCCCTGGTAGTGCCACACCTTCCCCTTCACCCCACCTTTTTCCAGTTCAATGGGATAGGTTCCGAATTCGAAGCAGGCATCAAACATGGCCATCATATTTCGGAGGGGGACATAGTCGGTTATGGAGTTAGAGCTTGCCACCATGTAGCCGCCGCCGGGTGCGCAGACACGGATGCGTTCGTAAACCTCGGCCCTCACGTCATTCGGCGTGCCCGTGCTGAGAGTGGAATCCAGGTTGAGGTTGCCGATCAGACAGAGTTTGTCACCCCATTCCTTCTTGACCCGGTCGATGTTCATGGCGTTGGGTTGAATGGGGTTAAAGGCATGAAAACCGCAGTCCACAATATCCTGCATGACTTCACTGCAGTCTCCGTCCGAGTGGTAACAGAAACCGAGCCCCTTTGCCCGGCAGATGTCTCCCATTTTCTTGTACCAGGGCCACAACATATTCCTCAAGTGCTTGGGATTCACCAACAGGCCGGTGTTGTGGGCGATGTCGTCCGGATTGAAGACCGCGCCCACGCAGTCATGTTCAATGACCCGCAGGAAGGTATCAAACTGGATTTGACCGATTTTGTCGAACATGGCCTCCACCAGATCCAGCTGGTTTTCAAGGGCGTCAAAAAAGACCTCGGCGCCCATAAACATCCAGACGGGCGTGTAGATCTTGCCGAGAAGAAAAACCGCTTTCATCCCTTTGGGGAGCAGTTTTTCATATGCCCCCCATTTGGAAAGATCGAATTCATCCACCGTGGGCCACCGGTACTGCTCAAACGCGTCCCAGCTGGTGATGAGGCCCTTTCCTTCCTGGGCCCATTCCCGCTCAACCTCGTCGCCATATTCTGAATAGACCTGGCTGGCCGCGGATGTCATGCCCTCGGGCGGCCGTACGGGCTCAAGAATTCCTGAAGAGGCGGTAATATAGTCAAACCCCGCAGTGTGCCAAAACGCGACGCCGTCGGCCAGCGTCTTTACCTTTCTCCCTAAAAAGGCCTCCATGGGCAGGCGGTCAACATGCCAGTCGCCCAGGGGAACGCGATCGGGTTCTTCACAGTTGAGGGTTTTCATGTAACGTTCAAAATCGGGTCTGGGTTCTTTAGACATGGTTTCCTCATTTCTAAAGCGGGTTACTCCCGCGACCCGCTAATTTAAGAGCACTGAATGAGAATTGAGAATAGAGCAACACCCTTCCTTTATTTGATGCCTGAATGCTGTATTTCTATTAAAATGAAAATAATACCTTTTCAAGAAAGCATTTTCTAGTTATTTATTAACACCTTCCGAAACGGGAGGTTGGGTTGAACCGCAAACCCTGGAGCAAAATGCAATGCAGGAATATGTGACCGAACACCCACCACCACAGGTGGTCATCGCCTGCCGCGTCATGGCACGGGAGCTTGAAGCCGCCGCCCATGGAATGGAAGTGGAATTGGTATTCCTTGACCAGGGGCTGCACCGGACGCCTGACAGGATGCCGGACCTCATTCAGGCGGCGGTGGATGCGGCCGGGACCAAGGTGGTTGGGCTCGGTTATGGCCTTTGTTCCACCGGACTGGCGGGCGTGAAAGCCGGCCCTGGTGGTTTAATCGTACCCCGTGCCCATGACTGCATGGCCCTTTTCATGGGCAGCCCCCTCATTTACAACCGGCGTCATGAGGCGAGGCCCGGCACCTATTATCTCACGGCCGGCTGGGTGGATGCCAAAAAAGACCCGCTCACCATCATGCGGGAAGAATACGGGTCCCGCCTGGACCCGGACACCGCCGAATGGGTCATGCGGGAAGAGATAAAGCATTACACCCACATCTGTTTCCTTAACACCGGCGTGGGAGACACGGACCTGGTGAGACGTCGAACCCGAAAAAACGCCCAATACTTCGGAAAAGCCTTCGAGGAAATCCGGGGCTCCCTGGAATTCTTCCGCACCCTGCTCCAGGGCCCCTATCCGGACGGCGATTTCATCATTCTATCCCCTTGTCAAGAAATTGCCCAGGGAATGTATTATTAGAGGAGAAAGCAATGAACCATAGAGAAAGAATCAGCGCGGTCTTTCGTGGTGAGACCGTGGATGTCATCCCCTGGGTTCCCAGGATTGATCTCTGGCACAATGCCCACGAGAATACCAATACCCTGCCCCACAAATTCTCGGGAATGACGGTGGAAGATATCCATCGTTCCCTGGGCTGGCCCCTTCACAAGGTCGTCCCTGAATATCTGAAGCCTGAAACGCCTGAAGACATCCATCACCGGGGCATCGGCCTGTACGATCTTAAGGAGTTCCCCTATACCTTTGCCTTTTCTAAAGACGTGGACATCCGGGTGAAGACGGAAACGGACGAAGACGAGGTGATGACCCATGTGGAGTACCACACACCGGTGGGCATGGTGAGTGTACGCCACGGCCTGACCACCGAGATGATGAAGTCCGGTGCCTCCATCAGTTGGGTCAAGGAACATGCCATCAAGGGCCGTGACGATTACAAGGTGCTGGCTCACATCTTCGGGAATCTCACCCTGAAACCGTCCTATGAGCGGTACAACGCCTGGCGTGAACAGGTGGGCGAAGACGGTCTCGCCGTGGCCCAGGGTCTGGGGATCGGCTGCACCAGTCCCGTGCACTTCATCCAGAAGACTTTTCTCGGTGCAACCGACTTTTACCTGCATTTCAAGGATTATCCCAGGGAAATGGGGGAACTGGCCGAAGCCCTGACACACCCTTACAACCAACTCCTGAAGATTCTGGCCACAAGCGGGGTGGACGCGGTGCTGTGGTCCGCCAACGTGGACGACATGATCACTTATGCGGACCTTTATGAAGCGCATTTCCTGCCATGGTGCCACAAGGCGGCGGACATGCTTTCCCCCGCCGGGATCTTCACCATTCAGCACCCGGACGGCGAGAATCTGGGGCTTATGGACCTCATCGCCCAATCCAGGATGGATGTGGCCGATGCGGTCACCCCCTATCCCATGACAAAGGTGAAGATTGAGGAGTATTACGATCGCTGGTGCAGAAGTGACAGGCTGACCATCCACGGCGGTATTCCGGAAATGCTCCTTCTTGAAAAATCCGCCAGTTGGGACGATTTGAAAGATTACCTGGACAACCTGTTCAAGGTCATTGCACCGGGAAAGCGATTCGTGGCCTCCATCGGAGACACGACCCCGCCGGCAGCGGATTTTGACCGTCTCATCTATATCGGGGACCGCATACAAAAGGAAGGTAGGCTCCCTCTTGAAGCCGGTTCTTTCAGGCCCGTTAGCCACAAAACACCGCATTCAGCCAAGGGAGCGGCATCCGGTTCGCCAGAGCCCACAACGGATCCGGACAATCCCCTGACCGCGGTCCTTCTGGATGTGCTCAAGGGCGATCAGAAAAAGATTGTCATTGATGTGAGAGCCCTTCTGGATCAGGGGTTAAAGGCCGGAGACATTTTGAACAAGGGCATGTTGCCAGCCATGGAAGTGATCGGGGCCAGGTTCACCGATGGATCGGTCTTCATTCCGGAAGTCTTTCTCTCTGCCCGGGCAATGAATGAGGCGCTTATGGTCCTGGAACCGCATCTCGCGGGCGACAGCCGGGGGCAGAGCGCCGCAATCATGATCGGAACGGTAAGGGGGGATTTGCATGACATCGGGAAGAATATGGTCCTGACCATGCTCAGAGGGGTGGGATTTGAAACAATCGATTTGGGCGTCAACGTTAAGATCGCGGATTTCGTTCAACAGGTGGCGGAGAAGCAGCCGGCGATTCTGGGACTTTCAGCACTTCTGACCACCACAATGCCCCAGGTCAAGGATGTCATCGATGCGCTGACCGAAGCCGGTTTGCGGGACAGGGTCAAAATCATGGTGGGAGGCGCGCCGGTGAATCAGAAGTTCGCAGATGACGTGGGAGCTGACGGCTATGGCGCGGACGCGGGTGAGGCGGTAGCGGTTGCCAAGAAACTTGTTTCCTGATTGATAATATATGGCTGAACGATGAAGTTGTTTCTATATGCATGAATTTACTTGACATATCGATAGTTATTCACTATTAGTGTTTTTGAAACCTATTGCGTTTTCCATCATGAGAATAGAGGGCTGTGATGATCAGGGAAGAGACGACAGATTCTGAAGCCGGATTATGGAAAAAGAGGCTGCTCACCTATTCCGCGGCCGCGGGTGCAGCGCTCACCATGGCAGGGCCGGCCGATGCGGCCGTTCGCTACAGCGGCACCAAATATATCCAGGTCAATAATACCAACCCGGTGCAATACATTGACATCAATGGCGACGGTATCATCGATTTTGCATTTTCGAATCTCAACTTTACGACCTACCCGTACTTTTTCATCCAAGGTGTCTTCATGTTCGGGGGAACCACCGGAAACAGCATATTGGGTGCTCTTGAACCTTACCGTCTGTCGGGAGGCGAGATTATCTCTTCCGGAGCACCCGGTTCATGGTATTCCTTCGGCGTGCCCAATATGGTGTTGGATTATGGAACAGGGCCCTACGATATCGGAAACTTCATCTCACGGGCCGGTTATATGGGCGTCCGATTCTACATCAGCGGAAACACCCATTACGGCTGGATCGCATATGAGGGCGCCGGATATACCGGCGGAAGGATCACCGGATGGGCCTATGAAGACCGGGCGGGCACGGCCATTGCGGCGGGCGATACCGGTATCGAACCGATTCCCACTCTCAACCAATGGGGCATTATCTTCCTGATGGGTCTGATCGTGCTGGAAGGGGCACGAAGAATCAAGCGCAGCCGTGACACCGATTAGTCCGGGGACGAAACGGGTCCTCCTGGTTGGTTGGGACAGCGCGGACTGGAAGGTCATCCACCCCCTCATGGACGCGGGCAAAATGCCCCATCTTCAGCGGTTTGTGGAGCAAGGGGTGATGGGGAACCTGGCCACCCTCCATCCTGACCTTTCCCCCATGCTGTGGACCTCCATCGCCACTGGTAAGCGGCCGTTCAAACACGGCATATGGGGATTTACGGAGCCGGATCCCCACGGACGGGGCATCAGGCCGGTCTCCAGCCTCTCGCGAAAAACCAAAGCCATCTGGAACATTCTTTCTCAAAAAGGGATGAAGTGCAATGTTGTGGGATGGTGGCCGTCCCATCCCGCCGAACCCATCAACGGCGTCATGGTTAGCAACCTTTACAAAGGCGCCTATCCGCCACTTCATAAGCCCTGGCCCATGCTGCCGGGCGCCGTCCACCCCGAAAGGCTTGTCCGCAACCTGGCCGACCTCCGCTGGCATCCGCAAAAGCTTGAAGCCGGGCACATTCTTCCCTTCGTACCCCGGGCCGAAAGAATCGATCAGGAGAAGGATCGCAGGCTTGAGGGCATTGCAAAAATCATCTGCGATTGTTCCACCCTGCAGGCAGCGGCCATGGCCCTCATGTACCATGAGCCCTGGGAGTTCACGGCCGTCTATTTTGATGCCATTGATCATTTTTCCCACGGCTTCATGCGGTATCACCCTCCCCGCCTACCATGGATCCCTGAGCAGGATTACGACATCTACAAACATGTGGTGAATGCGGGGTACATCTATCATGACATGCTCCTGGGCCGGCTGCTGAAGCAGGCGGGTGAGGACGCCACAGTGATTCTGGTGTCGGACCACGGTTTTCAATCGGACCACTTGAGGCCCAAACATGTTCCCAGAGAGCCGGCGGGTCCGGCCGCACAGCACCGCCCCTTCGGCATTCTGGCCATGATGGGACCGGGAATCAGAAAAGACCGGTTCGTGTTCGGCGCCACCCTCCTTGATATTTGTCCCACCGTGCTCACGCTTCTGGGACTTCCCGTGGGGAAGGACATGGATGGCCGCCCCCTGGTGGATGCCTTTGAAACTCCCCCCCAAATCGAGACCATCGACAGCTGGGATCAGGTGCCGGGGAAAGACGGCATGCATCCACCGGAAAAACGGATGGATCCATTGGACTCCCACGACACCATCAATCAATTGGTGGCGCTGGGGTACATTGAAAAACCGGATGAAAACCGTGAAAAAGCCGCCGCTCAAACGGCGCGTGAGCTGGACTACAACCTGGCCCGTTCCTATATGGATGCAGGCTTTTATTCCCACGCGGTGGCCATCCTGGAGAAGCTGCTGGACCGGTGGCCGGACGAATACCGTTTCGGTATACAGTTGTTCAACTGCTACCTCACAAGCGAGTGCCTTGTCCAAGCCCGGCGTACCCTGGAAGAAACCCTGGACCGCAAGAAGAAGAACGCTGCTTCGGCCCAGGAAAATCTAAAGGCCCTTCATGAGAAGGTCAAAGATGTGAACCCTTCCGATTTTACCGAAGCCCGGAGACGGGAGTTGCGGCAGCTTCGCTCGGAAGCGTCCCTGAACCCCTATGCCGTGGCCTATTTGAGAGGATCCCTGGCCCTTGCGGAGGGGAATGAAAAATCCGCCCTGTCCCACCTCCGGGCGGCGGAGAAGGTGGATGTGGGCCAACCGGGTCTCTTTGTCAAACTTGGAGATGTTTATATCCGAATGAAGCAGTGGGAAGCGGCGGAACGGTGTCTTCAAAAGGCCCTCCATCTTGATCCGGACAATGCCCAGGCTTATCTGGGCCTCTGCCGCACCTATCTCCCCCGAAGACGAAATCGGGAAGCCTCGGAGGCGGCCCTCGCTTCCATCGGACGCCTCTATCACAATCCAAGGGCCCATTTCTTGCTGGGGGTCTCACTGCACCGGTTGGGAGATCTCCCCATGGCCATAAAGGCCCTCAAAGTGGCCCTGTCCCAAAACCCCTTTTTTCCGGAAGCCCACCGCCGTCTGGCCTATATCTATAAAAGACGTCTCAAGAACCTTCGAAAGGCCCGAGAGCATCAGGGCCTGGCCAATGAGGCGGCCAAAAGGTTGCGGGAACTCAAATCCCACAGAACGGCCGAGCCCCGTTTGACGGATTCCCTCCCGCCTCACCTGAGGGCAACAGAAGAAGGGATCCCTATCTCCCGTGAATCCGGGAGCGTCCCGGTGCCCCCAAGGGACTTGCGCCGGACCATTGTGGTCGTTACCGGCCTTCCACGATCCGGGACTTCCATGATCATGCAGATGCTCAAGGCCGGGGGCCTTCCGCTCCTGACCGACAAAAAGCGGTCAGCGGATGAAGACAACCCCAGGGGCTATTTGGAATATGAACCGGTAAAGAATATTGCGCACGATCGGGCCTGGCTCCCCCATGCAAAGGGAAAAGGGGTAAAGATCGTGGCCCCTCTTTTGAAATATCTGCCAGAGGCGTTCCCCAAGGAATTGGAGTGCCGTGTCGTCTTCATCCATCGCAACCTGGATGAAGTGATCGCGTCCCAGAACAGAATGCTTGAGCGCCAATCCGGATCATCCCCTTCCGTTGACCGGGAAAGGCTTCGCTATCTCTTTGAAAAGGAATTACAGGCGGCCCAAGGGATGCTCAAAGAGCGTGGTATCACTGCGCTTCATCTGGAATACAAAAAAACCGTTCAAAATCCCGCAAGAACCGCGGCCCGATTGCGTGATTTCCTGGGTCATGGTTTGAACCAGAGAGAGATGGCCCGGGCCATCGATCCCCGCCTCTATCGCCAGAGGGCTTGAAAACGCCCGGGATTTAATCCCGCACCAACAACACCTTCACCGGGTCCCGGCCTTGGAAAGGATCGCTTGCGCTCTGCCAAAGACATGGTTATTATTCGAAGATCATGTGCAGACACAATCGCCGGAGGAACCATCATGGCGCATCAGCAAGTTCGAGCTGAACTGGCTTCAGCCAAGCGCGTTTCAGGTCATGAGATTGAGCGGCAGCGGGGGCTATTTGAAGACAGACCGCTGATGATCAAAATGCTCGATGCCGTCCCCGATATCGTCCTTGTACTGAACCGGGAGCGACAGATCGTATATGCGAATCAAAGCCTTTGTCGCAACCTGAATATCAAGGATGAAGAAAAGGCATCGGTTTTCGGCATGCGCCCGGGAGAGGTGTGGCAATGCGCCCATGCTTTTGAATCCGAAAGCGGTTGCGGCACCACGGTTTTTTGCGGCACCTGCGGCGCGGCGAAAGCCATCGTTTCCAGTCAGAAAAACATGGCCGACGTGCAGGAGTGCAGGATTATTCAGGATCAAAAGGGGGACGCCCTGGACCTGCGCATCTGGGCAAACCCGCTGGATATGGGCGGGACCCTGTTTACGGTGGTGACCGTGACGGACATCAGTCACGAAAAGCGTCGGGAATTTCTGGAACGGATTTTCTTTCACGATATTTTAAATACCGCGGGCGGTTTGAGGGGATCCGCCGAATTGATCAGAGAAGCCAGCCCCGGAGAACTGGATGAATTCAAGGATATTATTTTGCGGCTTTCAAATGATCTGATCGAAGAAATTCAGGCGCAGCAACAATTGGCGGCCGCCGAAAATGAGGCGTTGGCGGCCCATCCCAGCGCTTTCAACACATGGGATTTTTTGGAAGAAATCGCCAATACCTACACTGGGCATGAAGTGGCCCGCGGCCGCCACATTCGAATTGCAGATGAATCTTATGGGCGTACCATCATAACAGACCGGGCCCTTTTGCGGCGGGTGGTGGGAAACATGGTCAAGAACGCCCTGGAGGCGTCCCCTTGCGGCGGTACCGTGACAATCGGATGTGAAGCCACGGACCGGGGGATAGCATTCTGGGTTCACAATGCGGAATTTATGGAATTGGACACTCAATTGCAGATCTTTCAACGCTCTTTTTCCACCAAGGGCACCGGCAGGGGACTCGGCACATACAGCATCAAACTATTGACGGAACGGTACCTGAAAGGCCGAGTATCCTTTATCACATCGCCCGAGAAAGGAACCGTTTTCAAGACGGTTTGTCCCAATCTGCCCCTTGAGAAAAGGCCCGACCCCGATACCTCAACCCCGGCGACAAAAAGGAACGCTCGTTTCGTTCGGGTTCTCATTGCGGAGGATAATCCGGTTAATCAGAAACTGATGGTCCGAATGGTGGAACGGCAAGGGCATTCGGCGGTCGTGGCGAACAACGGAAAAGCGGCATTGAAGGCCTTGGAGCAGGAGCCCTTTGACCTGGTGCTCATGGACTGCCAGATGCCTGAAATGGATGGCTTTCTAGCGACGAAGGCCATTCGCAAATCGCCCAAAATTCGAAGGGATGTTCCTATCGTCGCCATGACCGGTCACACGGGAGAGGAAAACCGGGAGGCTTGCCTTTCAGCGGGAATGAATGATCATGTTTCCAAACCCGTGGAAAAAAAAGCATTGGAACAGATTCTGGCCCGCTGGACATGAAGGGAGCAGGCAGCTACCTTTCAAAGAATGTCACATGAGTGGCTTTTCCACCGCTGAAATCGAACTGAAAATCGTAATGGCCAATGAAATTAAGGCCGAGAATGTATACGAGCAGCCCGGTGTCGTCCGGCACGGGCGGCCCTGTCAAAACCCTGGCCCACGGGTTACCCGGCTGCCACACGGAGACATCCCCGGACCCAAGCCTTAACTCCGATCCAGATTCATCCTCAAATACCGCCACCACTTCGTCATACAGCGGGGCATCGTCTTCGGGCAAGATGATACCTTCCGGTACGTTATCGGAAAGGAGTGATATGTCGCCGTCAAAAATGACGACGGGGAGCGTTGTCCCCGTATCAAAGAAAGCGATGAGGTCATCGGCGATCCGCTCACTTGTCTCAGCGGTGACAATGTAAACACCGTCGGCATTGTTCAAAACGGCGGCCTCCAGCACTTCATCCGCATAATACTCGATTCTCACAAGCCTCGCCGTATAGCCATACGCCAGTGTATCCGGGCTCACCAGGGGGATTCTCCGGGCGTCGGCATCGGCGCCGCCGATCCCGTCAAACTGGAAAAACCCCGGATTCAACAATCCGTCCGGAAAAGAAAAGGACAAATGGTCCGGTTCCAGTTGGTGGACCACCGGAAGCATATTCTCTCTGTTTTCACCAATCAGGTTTGCGGACAGTCCAATGATCCCATAGGGAGGACCCGGCCACTCCGTAAAATATGCGCGTCCCATTTTGATTCTTTGGAAAATCAGTATTTCGTACCAGTCGAAGATGCTTTTGACCACAAGGAAGGTCTCTTCCGGACAGAAAAACGCGACACCCCCTCCGTATGTGTAACTATCCGGTGAGGGACACGGGAGATCCTGGCTGTTGTCTTTGCTTCCGAGAAAGTAGTATATGCTCCCGGTGTCCACGATGAGGGATCTTTCTTCATTATCCGCAAGGACCGCCATCTCAATACCGAAGGTCAATCCCTCCGTTATCATGGGTGTAAAGGCGATCGGTCCGGTGTACAGTGAACCTTTGCGGTCTGAAGCGTCATTGCTATCACTACAACCCCAGCAGAAAAAGGCGATAATGATCAATATGAGAATGCTGATTCTTTTCATGGTTCCGTCCTTGGACAATGGTTTCGAGTTGCATATCATAAGCGGAGAATGACAGTATAAGACAAATACGATAAAAAGTTAATCACCGATGAAAGAAGGAGCAAAGATGGAAAAGATATTCAATCCCCTCTCCATTGCAATGGTGGGGCTTTCCTCCAAGCCCACCAATATTCCTCGTCTGAGCCTGGAAAACATGCTGCGATGGGGCTACCGAGGCCAAATATTCGGCGTTAGCTCAAGAAGCGACGACGCATACGTGGACGGCATCCGCATGTTTCGTAACATAGAAGACCTGCCGGTGGTGCCGGACTTGGTGTACAGCCTCGTTCCGGCCAGAATGGTTCCCAGCATGGTAGAGAGATGCGGCAAAATGGGAGTTCAGCGCATGGCCATCCCCAGTGGCGGTTTCACTGAATTTGGCAGGAGTGGAGAAGACCTGGCCCGCCGGACACTGGAAAACGCCCGGAAGTACGGTATCCGTTTTGTGGGACCCAACGGCCTGACCGTGGCCAACACCAAAAATGGGCTATGCTTTCCGTTTACTCCCCTCATCAAGCCACCCAAGGGAAATATCTCAATCGTCAGTCAATCCGGGGGCGTCGGTCTGATGATCTTGAATTATTTCAAAGATGAAAACTTGGGGATGGCCAAATTCGCCAGTATCGGCAACAAGCTGGACCTGGACGAAGTTGATTTTTTGGAATACCTGGGCCAGGATCCGGAAACGGAAATCATCTGCATGTATCTGGAAAGCATCAGCCGGGGCCGGGATTTGGCCCGTATTGCTTCCGAAATAGACAAACCGGTCGTCTTATACAAATCCAATACCACCGCCTCGGGAAAAAGGGCGGCCATGAGCCACACGGCGGCCGTAAGCAGCGATGACGCCATTTTGGATTCGGTCTGCGAGGAGGCCGGAATCATCAGGATTGCCCATTTTCATGATTTTTTGGCCGTCTCCAAAGCCTTCAAGTTACCGCCCATGAGAGGTCGTAGCGTTATGGTCATGAGCCCGGCGGGCGGCATGTCGGTCGTGATGGCCGACTTGTGTGAAAAGGCGGGCTTTGAATTCGCCGAGTTGGGAGAGTCCTTTTATGACAGTCTTCACAATTTTTCCAATGCCGGGGTCATCAAGTTTTCGAACCCTTTGGACATGGGAGATATCTACGATCCCCAATTCGTGGCACATGTGATCTGCTCGGTCATGCATTCCGAAGCCGTTGACGGAGCACTGTACGTGAGTTTCTCACCACAACTGCCATCGGGGGACAGCTTTTTCAAAGTTCTGTTTCGCACCGATCTGTCCAAGGAAGCCTGGGGAGCCATATTGTCCTCGGGCAAACCACTTGGGGCCGCCCTCATCAGCCCGGGACTCTCACAATTCAAACAAGCCATTAACGTTCCCGTTTTCAACAGCGCCGAGGAATTGGTGCGGGCCATGGCCATGCAGATGAGGTATCACACAAGGGAACCTGTTGAAACAACCTCAGGACATGTTGTCGAAGAAGAAGAAAACCAGGCAGCCGGGATTTGGCTGGAACAACACACCGGAGATCTGGGCGAAGCGTCAATGGACCTTTTGAAGTTATACGGCATTGATGTGCCCAGGGCACGGACAGCTGCCGACCTGGAAGAACTGGAGAGTGTTTTGGACCGGTTGGATTTCCCGCTGGTCATGAAGGTCATCAGCCCGGATGCCCTGCACAAGTCAGACGTGGGAGGGGTCATCACGGATATTCGGGACCGTGTCCAGGCCAGGGATGCTTTTGGCGCCATTCAAAAGAGCCTGAAAGTCCACAAACCCGAAGCGCGTTTCAGTGGCGTTCGTGTCGTTGAAATGGCCGATTCGGGGCACGATCTTTTCATCGGAGCAAAGCAGGATCCGGTTTTCGGCCCGGTGATCCTTTTCGGCATGGGCGGCATTTACATGGAATTGTTCAGCGATTTTGCTGTTCATCTCTGCCCGGCCAATTCCGAGAGAGTAAAAAGCTGCCTGAAACGCCTCAAAGCCTATTCTCTTCTGTCGGGCGCCAGGGGCCAATCCACAGGCGACGTTGACGCTTTCGTTGACCTGGTGGTACGGGTGTCCCGGATCGTGGCCGCCAATTCCCAAATCCTGGAGTTGGACCTCAACCCGGTTCGGGTGTTTTCAAAAGGGGTTTTGCCGCTGGACATCCGTATTCGGATCAAGGAACAGACTTAAATTGGCGCATGGCAGAAAAGGAATTCTCAATGTAATGTTTTGCTGTACGATATGGACCGGTTATAAAGGCCGGTATAGGGTTGGATCTCTTTCATTCCTGTGTCTTCAGCGTTTCTCTGACTCCCGCAAATGTCCCATGAAGATCAACTTCCGGATAGGGGACGGTTCCATGGTGCGGTGACAGCGATTCATTGTGAAACATGTCCGGAAGGCGGTCGTCTTTGTTTGTCAGGCCGGCGCGTTGATTGAAATCGATCTCCGCCGTCAGGCAGCGCAGCCCCAGTTGCTGCCATTCTTTGGAACCAAAGGGCTTGCCAATCATTGCGCTCACAGCCTTAAACAGGTTGTCCATGCCGCCGGACTGGGCAAACATGCACAATCCCATGCTGTCCATTGCGGCCATGTGCAGCTGTGAGGATCTGGACGCATTCTGCAGGGTATCGATCGATCCTCCAGCACCTCCCACGAAGCCGGCTGTGTGGTCACTCCCCATGGGGCTTGTGGCGTATGTGATCCCCATCCCCGGCATGGCGCGCGGATCGTATCCGGCAATGCTCTGCCCTTTTACGGTGGGCACCCTGGAATGATTCAAATGATGGCCCACGGCTTCCGGTCCGTGGCCTATGAGACTCCCAAAGGTTGTTTCTTTGAGTACAGACAGAACCAACTCGATGGCTGCCCGGGCGTCACCAAAAGGAATGACCCCTGCATCCATGGCGACGGCCAGCGCCACACCCGTGTTCATGGTGTCCAGTCCCATATCGTCACACAGAAAGTCCAGCCGGGCGATGGCATCCAGGTCATCGATTCCGGTCATGGCCCCCATGGCCCAGAGTGTTTCGTACTCCAGGGCCGCGGTGATGGGTTTGCCGGACCTATCCACATACACATTGGAACAGTTGATAATGCACTGACTGCATCCTTTGTGGGTCGTTTTTCCGCCACGTTGCCGTATGGTATGGGCAACGGCATCGCCATCGATTTTGTCCGCTCCTTCGAAGCTTCCCTGACTGGCGTTTCGTGTGGGCAGGGCAACGGATGCGTCGGTATTGGCCAGTATGCTGGCCGTCCCATATTCCGGAAGAACGCTGCCGCTCCAGCCATCTCGTTTGATGGCGGCGGCAAACTCCCTGGAGACTTCCATGAAACCCCGGGAATCTGCCATGGGACGCGCCAATTTTCCCGCTCTGGTGACCACAAGGGCTTTCAACCCCTTGGCCCCCATCACTGCGCCGAGCCCCCCTCTTGCCGCTGCCCGGCTGGGAATGCCGTCAGGGGAAGTGGTTTGAATGGATGCGCTTTTTAAACGCATCTCACCTGCCGGGCCGATGGATGCGATGGCATTTCTTTTGCCGAAATCTTTCATCAGCCGTTCGGCCAGAACGTAATTGCCCATTTGGCGATATTTGTTGGCGTCCACCAGCGATCCGGTCCCCTCACCATCAATGACCAAGAGATGCAATGCATTTTCAATTGCTCTCCCTTCGATGATGATGGCGCCGATCCCGAGCCTTGCAAGGGAACTTGCCATGGCGCCACCCACATTGCTCTCTTTAATACCGCCGGTGAGCGGACTCTTGGCGCCGACAGACAATCTTCCGCTGTTGACCAGCGGCGTTCCGCTTAAAAAGCCCGGGGCAAAAATTAAGAGGTTCTCTTCCCCAAGCGGATCACAATCCGCCGGAACACGGTCGTTGATCATGGTGGACGTCAATCCGCGCCCGCCCAGACCGGCATAACGGTCCGGAATCTCTTCCCGGGCAATCAAACCAGACGTCAGGTTAACGCGCAAAAAGTTCATGGTGTTCCCCTCGTGTAAACGCGTCCATCGCTTTCATCCTATTTCCCTTTTAATGTCTTGCCATCTTTCCAGGCTTGTCCAACACAATCCCCGATAGCCCAAAACCGGTTGTCTGGCATGGTTAATACGAAAGGATTAATTTTTTTTATGTCAGGTTTCCCATCGGTCAGGAACTTCTCTTCCGAGTAGGCATTGACAATCTCCCCAATAAAAAAAGAGTTGGTCGGCAATTCCAGCTGCTGATAGAGTTTGCACGCCATGGTCAGAGGGCATTCTTTGATCATGGGCGCGGCTTTAAGTTCACCATAAAACAAGTCGAAGAGCTTTGATTTGTCCTCCCGTTTGCCGGATACGAGACCCGTGTAATCGGTTACGGCGACCATGTCCACAGACGGGAAATTGACACTGAACTCTCCTGAAGCGGCGATGGCATTATGGGTTTGGTTTCCTTTGTTGACACCCACCCCCAGCATGGCAGGCTTCGCGTTAACGCGCGACAACCACCCAAGCGCCATAAAATTGGGTTTTTCATGCAAATGACAGCCCAGAATGGTCTGGGCCATGGGAAGTACGAAAATTTGAGTTCCCAGTTCAACCTTTGACATCTTTTTTCCTCCTTTATCCGGGCACGGCACAAGGTATCCGCTTTGCGGATCTACGCACGTCTGCCGAAAGAACACATTTACATACCGATTGATTCGGTGCTTAAGGTTGTATCTTTGAGTAGTGTTCCAAGCATCAATGCTTCAGGTTTTGGCAATTCAAGGCCAAAAGTCTCTTTGATCAGATCTTCAACCGTATGGATGGTCTCAAATTTGAGCTGCTCTCTTACATCGTCCGGAATGTCCATTAAGTCCTTTTCATTCTCTTGAGGCAATAGTATTTTCTCAATACCGGCCCGGTGGGCCGCCAGTACTTTTTCCTTGATTCCACCAACGGGCAAAATGCGACCCCGCAATGTAATCTCACCTGTCATGGCAAGCTTTGGATTGATTTTTCGCCCCATTATCAGTGATGATATGGCTGCAAACATGACCACACCGGCTGAAGGACCATCCTTTGGCAAGGCACCTGCAGGGACATGGATATGCAGATCCTTTTTATCAAATTCAAAATCAGGCAATGCAAACGCCAGCCTGGATCTGAATAAACTCAAGGATATGGTTGCAGATTCTTTCATCACATCCCCGAGCTGACCGGTTAACGTCAGTTTGCCTGTTCCAGGCATATGGGTTGCTTCAATGAAAAGGATTTCTCCCCCCATGGGGGTCCATGCGAGCCCGGTTACCACACCAGGGGGATTTTCTTCTTGCGCCATATCGTGACGGATGATTGGATGTCCCAGAATATCTTCAAGGAGATCTTCACCCACCAAAAAGGGCAGTTCGGTATCGCCTGAAACAATTTTCTCGGATGCGACCCTGGCGATTTTGGCAAGCTGTCCTCGAAGCCCCCTGACACCGGCTTCCACTGTATACTTATCAATGATGGTTTTAAAGGCGCCGACATCGATTTCAAGTTGGTGCTTTTCAATCCCATGCTCCTCAAGAACCAGTTTCATCAGGTAGTCTTTTCCAATTTGAAACTTTTCATTTGCCGTATATCCAGAAAGCTCAATCACTTCCATACGGTCTAAAAGAGGTGCCGGGATACCTCTTTTGTGGTTGGCCGTTGCCACAAAAAATACATCTGACAGATCATAGGGAACCTCGAGATAGTGGTCGGAAAATGTATTATTCTGCTCTGGATCGAGGACTTCAAGTAATGCACTTGATGGATCACCATGGAAGGCTGAAACCAGCTTATCCACTTCATCCAGGACAAATACGGGATTCTTCTTGCCCGCTTTTTTCATTCCTTGGATGATCCTTCCCGGAAGAGCACCAATATAGGTTCTTCGATGGCCCCTGATTTCCGCTTCATCCCTGACGCCGCCAAGGCTGATCCGCACATATTCTCTTTGCAACGCGTCCGCAATGCCTTTCCCCAGGCTTGTTTTTCCCGTACCGGGAGGACCGACAAGCAGCAGAATAGATCCCTGCTTTTCCTTTTTCAGCTTCATCACAGACAAATGTTGAATGATGCGTTCTTTAATTTTCTTTTGCCCATAATGATGCGCATCAAGCAGTTTAGATGCTTCCTTGATATCGATATCTTTCTCCTCAGTGACGGTCCATGGCAAAGCGACGAGGAGATCTAAATAATTTTTAATGATACTTGTTTCATGACTGCCCTGCCCCTGTTCATCCAGCTTTGCAAGTTCTTCCAATGCGACCTGTTCAACATCTTCAGGCATCTGGGCAGCCTGAATCAGTTGTGCATAATCCTTTTTGCCTATGGGACCGGGAGAATCTTCATTGAGCTCTGCCTGGATATTTTTGAGCTGTTCTTTTAAAAAAGCCTTCCTATAATTTTTATTGGCCTGATCAGAAAACTTCTGTGCCATCTCAATCTGCAGTGTTATGGATTCTTTATGCTGCAGGAGAATATCCATGAAGGCAATGCCTCTTTGCTTTAATGAATCCATTTCGAGAAGACCCTGTTTCTCCGCTATTGAAAGAGGAATAAAGGGCATCAGATACCCCAATACCCCCGGGATGGAATCAATTTTTTCAAGCTCTTTTACATAGGGTTCGGAACCTTTGAAATGAGCGTTTATTTCACTGCAGATTTCCTTGAAATACGCAAGCATCCGATCCTGGTCCCTGGGATCCATATCAATATGATCTTTTGCAGGAACAACCCTGGCAAGAATTGTGTTTTCAACTGCTCGGAGGGATTCGATGGAAACCCTTGAATGCACTTTTACATAAACGATGCTATGTCCCCTATTGGAGGCAAGGGAATCTAAAGAAATCAAGGTACCGATGGAAAACAGTTTTTCCGTATCCACATGATCTGCATCAAATCCTTTTTTGGCGGAAAGGGCGATCGCCAGACTCTTTCCTTTTTCAATCTGATGTTTTAATTGTTTGGCCAGTTCCCGAGTGACCTGAATTCTGGCATTCGACTCAGGAAACAGCACAGTTTGCGTTATGGGTATTACCATCATCTCTCTATTCAAACTATCTGAATCCATTTTATTTTCCCTTCAATCATAGATTAAGTTCCGGTGACAGGATATATGATAGTCATGATTTAAATTAGTTCCACCAAAACTAACATTTTTCATTGCTCATGGATCAACATATGTCGGAATCATGGATTCTTCCATTGTCCCAGGCGCTATTTTCCGTTTTTCGATGAAAAAGTTGACAATCATCTTTAGGTAAATTAGTAAAGTATGAACAAACTGAATCAGAAGAATGGGTTTATTTTGAAAAGAGAACTTATTTATGAAGCCGTTAGAAAGTTCAATAGGCTCGGGCATGAGTGCAATCTTGAAATCTCAGACAAATTGGGCATGTCTGAACTTCAGCTAAATCAACTTCACTATCTCAAGATAATTGACAGAACCGTTGACATGACCTTTGGAAAATTCGCTGAAATTCTGAAGGTTACCAAACCGTCAGTTACAGAGATCGTAAATAAATTGATTAAGCTGGCTGTTGTTGAAAAAACACGGTGTACCAGGGATAAACGTATATTTTACATTAGACTGACCGAAAAGGGCCGGAACATTGCCCGGTTGCCCTTCCTTGCGGAACAAAGGGTGGTCGATATTATTGTCAGCGTTTTGGATGATGAAGAAATTGAGACCTTCATTAAAATAATAAGAAAATTGTAACACCCCACACCGCTCATTCCAAAATTCCATCCGCCACTTGCATGACGCTGAATGGGCGTCACCCAATCCGTTCATTGTGGATTTTCAATCATACCTCCAGCTTGCGGCACAGCTCGTCGAAATCCCGGGCCTCAATATCGAAATCGGTATCCTCCGGCGCATCAAACCCCTCAGCCATGTTGTCTTCCTCGGGAACGTTCACATAGGCGGTATGCAAACCGGCGGCCCGGGCCGCCGCAAGATCCCCTTCGTGGGCCGCCACCATCATGGCTTCAGACGGCTCGAGCCCCAACAGCCCCGCTGCCTTCAGGTAGGCCTGCAGGGACGGTTTGTAATAGCCTAAGAATTCGCAGGACAGAATGCCGTCCCATTGAACCTTTGCCCTCTTGGAACTGTAAACGATGTTTTCCCAGCTCAAAATGGTAAGCACCACGACCGTGTACCGGTTTCTTAATCGGTTGATGGCTAGAGGAGCACCGGCAAAGGGTTTGAGATGACTCCAGGTCAATTCCACAAGGGAGGCTTTGTCAATCTGATCCAACAATGGATAGTCGGCCGTCATGTTCACCAATGCTCGAAGATGCATGCCGTCGGCGGTCATCCAGGGCAGGTTCCCCTGTCGGACCTGGGTATGAACCTTGAACATCTCCGCCCGCCACGTGTTTGCAAAGGCGTCACTGTCAATGGACGTCCCCTTTTCATCGGCCAATTTCTGAATGTTTTCCTTTGCGGTGTTCTTCCAGTCAAACACGGTGCCCCCCACATCGAAAAACAATCCTTTCACGTTTTCCATCTTATCCTCCCATCATGGATTTAGCGGTCTCTTTCTCCTTGCAGGTGATCACACGGCCTTCAGCTGGTGTCGAAAGTTCTGATCTCCGCTTGAGTGAAGCGGAGGACCAGAAGATTTTATCTGCTCGCAGCAGACGACAGTTTCCCCATTTCCTCCAGCAACTGGACGATTTTGAGGGATTCGGCAACGCCGGTTGTCCCTCTCATGCTGATCACCACCCCGAGGGTTTCCAAGATTTCATCTTTTGTTGCACCCTGATCAAGGGCATGATTTGTCTGGCCCAAAGTGCAGTTTTCACATCCCACGCCGAGGGCGATGGCCAGGGCCATCAACCGTTTGGTCTTTCCGTCGAGGGCACCATCCTTGTAAGTTGATCCCGCCAGAGCCATAACATGATTCATTACTTCAGGCATTTGCGTAAATATCTTGTCAAGCTGTGTCCTGCGGTTCTTGTCTCTTTCCATTTGGCTTTCACTCATTTTTCATCTCCTTTTTATTTGTAGTCTGAATAAATCAACAGAGGGGACCGTCGGTTCAGGTGGTCACAGAGCAGAGAGGGATGGTCAAACGCCATCTCTCCCCCCTACCCTTTTGCCAATAATTCCCGATTAATGGGCAGTTCCCTGATCCGGACGCCGGTTGCCTTGAATATGGCATTGGCAACGGCGGGAGCAACCGTTGGATATACTGTTTCGCCAATCCCACCGAGGGAATGTTTGCTTTTCGCGATATGAACTTCAATCTCCGGAATTTCGGACATGGTCAAGACCGGGTAGTCGTCATAATTAGATGTTTCCACACCGCCGTTTGCGAAACTGACCTTTTCGTAAAAAGCCGTACTCAGCCCCATGATAACCCCGCCTTCGGCCTGTGCCTTGATCTGATCCGGGCATACGGCCAGGCCGCAATCCACGGCACAGACGACTTTATGAACCTTTACCGACCCGTTTTCGGTGACCGACACTTCAGCCATGTGTGCGATGGCGGAGTTGAAAAAGGTGCCTGCCGCCACACCCCTTGCCCGGCCTTCCGGCACAGGGCCTCCCCAATTCACCTTTTCCGCCAAAACAGACAATGCATTATAGGTTCTGGAGTCTTTGGGTAGATGATCCAGACGGAATTGGACAGGATCCTTTTTGGCGGCATGGGCCATCTCGTCCATGAAGCATTCAACTGTAAACACGTTGGAAGACATTCCCACCGACCGCCAAAAGGTGACCGGGATGGGCAGGTCCACAACGCTGAACTTTAAAAGAACATTCTCCAGCTTGTAAGGCATGCCCGCGACGCCCTCAATCAGGAAGTGATCAACGCCGCCGCCCTTCATTCCCATCTGGGGACCAAGCTGACTCATGATGGATTGGGAGGCGATCTTGTGGGACCAGGCCACCAGCTCGCCTTTCTCGTCCAATCCCCCTTTGATCTCGGCCTGAATCCCAGGGCGGAACAATTCCTGGGAGAAACAGTCTTCGCGGGTCAACACTACCTTCACCGGGCGTTTTATCGCCTTGGAAACAAGGGCAGCGTCAATGCTGGAGCCCGTTTCAAATGCGCGCAGGCCAAAGCCGCCGCCCACAGGCGTGGTCATGAGTTCGACCTTATCGATGGGCCATCCCAATGCCTTGGATACCGCCATCTGCACAAAGGTCTGGCCCTGGGTGGGAATCCACACCTTGCAGCGGTCCTTCTCCACAGAGACCGTACTGTTGATGGGCTCTACCTGGGCATGGGACAGATAGGGGAGTTTGAAGGCGCCCTTTTTGACGATGGCGGCTTCGTACAAAGCTTTTTCAGTATCACCTTCCGATTCACCTATACCGTCGGCATTTTCCAGGTGTTTCCTGAACAGGGCATCGATTGAATCGTCATTGAGGGTCGGGTGTGAACCGGCGGACCATTTTACCTTGAGCGCATCCCGTCCTTTAATTGCCGCGTAGGTCGTTTCGGCGCAAACAGCGACCCTGCCTTCCAGGGGCACGACTTTGAATACACCTTTGACGGCCATTGCCGCATCCGCATCGTACGATTCGGGGACCGCGCCGTACCGGGGCGGATAGGCCAGAACCGCGTAACACATGCCGGGCATGGTATAATCCATACCGTATTTGGTTTTGCCCATGACCTTGTCCGGGATGTCATGGCGCTTCCTTTCGGTGCCGATGATGCGGTACGCTTTGGGATCTTTCAGGACCGGATTTTTCGGCACCGGCAGTTTCGCCGCAGCTTCTACCAATTCTCCGTACCGGAGTTTTCGCCCGTCCGGATGGATGACCCGGCTGTCACGGGTCCTGAGCTTTGAAGCGGAGACCCCCCATTGCTTTGCAGCCGCCTCTTTCAGCATCTGGCGGGCCGCGGCGCCGGCTTTGTAGAACCTCGGGTGATGGTGCCATATACTGGTGCTGCCCCCGGTGACCTGAAGATTCCACAGCTTCGGGTTCTTGAACGGCTCCGCTGCCCATGCCATTTTGGACTGCACCTTGTTCCAATTCGAATCCAGTTCATCGGCAATGATCATGGAAATGCCGGTGTGGGTGCCTTGGCCAAGATTGGTTTGGCCGATCCAGACCGTAACCGTGTCATCGGTTGCAATCTCCACATAAGCATTGGGTTTGAATGGGGTATCCGCACCGCCCAGCGAAGGAGATGCGTTAAACAGGCTCAAACTTCCGGGGACTGCCGCTACCGCGACGACAAGACTGCTCCTTTTTAAGAATTCCCTTCGTGTCATATCCGTTTTCATAAATCACGCTCCCTGCTTTGAGCTCAATTGCGCAGCCATCTGAATCGCCTTTTTAATCCGTGGATGCGCGCCGCAACGGCATACCAAATCATCCATCTCATCATCGATTTGCTCTTCGGTGGGATTCGGTTCCTGTGACAGGAAAGCAACGGTCTGCAGCATGATACCCGGCTGACAATACCCGCACTGCGGCACCTGTTTTTCAATCCAGGCAACCTTTACCGGATGGTCATCCGGCAGACCTTCAACCGTGACAATCTCACTCCCCTGGGCTTCATCAGCGGAAATAGCGCAGGACCGGACCGCTTCACCATCTTTTAGGACCGTACACATTCCACATTCGGCGATTCCGCAGGTGTATTTTACGCTCCTGATTCCCAGGTTGTCCCGCAGAACCCACAGCAACGGGGTTTCGGGGTCCACATCTGCCTGTCTTTTTTTTCCATTCACATTCAGAGAGATCATGTTTCCTCCTTGTTCTGGGTTGACCCTGTGCTTAGATCTTAGATCCACCTTCGGGCCGCACCTTTCAAAATGGCTTCCAAAACCCCTTACCCAACAGAAGCAAACAGTTGGTCCAGGTGGGCATCGAACCGGATAGAATCGTTTTCCACATCCGGATTTTTGAGCGCGTTGACAATAAATACGTTTTTCATTTCTTCTCCTTATGGGTTCCGGGTTTGGTATTTTAATCAGGTTTCGGGATTGGAAGCGGTCCATGCCTTATCGAGCTCCACCATGTCGATCTCCCGGTCCTTTGTCATCAGTTCGGCCAGATTGGCATTGTGCTGCCGGTACATTGAGACGTATTTGTCTTCATCCTGCCGATGAATCCGATGCAGTTCCGGCATGGTCTCTTTGTCCTTCTTGCGAAACAGCCGACGGATTTTATAGGCTTCGTAGGGATCGAAACCGAGCAGCTCAAGGGCATCCTGCCCCAAAGTGAGTGCCGTACCGAAAGTTTCGCGGCGAATGGTGGTAACACCGAGATCCATAAACTCGAAGGCCGCCCGACGATCCACTGCATTGACCGCAATCCTCAGCTGCGGATAGTGTTTTTGGGCCAATTTGACCAGCTCCATGGATTTTTCATGATCTCCCAGGGTGATAATGAGCAATTCAGCGTCTGAGGCACCGGCGGATTCAAGGAGATCGAGACGGGTGACGTCACCATAATAGACCTCGAATCCAAATCGGCGCAACACGTCCACGTTGGCTTCGTTGTGATCCAAAATAACAGGCTTTATACCCGCGGACATGAGCATTCGCCCGAGGTCGGTGCCCAGACGCCCGAATCCGGCCAGGATGACGGAGCGCTCCTTTGTTTCAATCGCATCAGCCTCTCTTTCAGCCGCGGCTTTCCGGAGCTTTGGTGCAATCAGCCGGTCATGCAGCAAAAACAGCAGTGGCGCAAGAAACATGGAGATGGCAACCACGGAAATCAGCATTTCCGTCACGGACCGGGGCAGCACCCCGTTGCTCCTGGCGAACTGAAACAGAACGAAAGCGAATTCGCCGCCCTGGGCCAACGCAAGGGAAAACAGCAGGCGTTCGGTGACGGGCATTTTGAAGATTTTCGCAATGACAAACAGGGCCATGGCTTTGATCACGATCAAACCGGCAACCAACCCGCCGATCATCCAGAGCTGATCGCCGATGAGTGTGAAATTGAGGCTGGCGCCGATGGATATGAAGAAGATGCCCAGCAGCAATCCTTTGAACGGCTCGATGTCACTTTCCAACTCGTGACGATACTCGCTGTCTGCCAGCACCACCCCGGCGATGAAGGTCCCCAGTGCGGGTGACAGACCGACGGCGGTCATCAGCAGGGAAATGCCGATGACCAGGGCCAAGGCCGCGGCAACAAAAATTTCTCTGACACGGGCGGCGGCGATGGCGCGAAAGATGGGTCGACTGCCATATTTGCCCAGCACATAAATGAAGACGATGGAAAGCAGCTCCACGATGACCCGCAGGAAGACCGGAAGCGCGGTGATGTCAAACAGGGCGCTGCCGTGATGCGGTTCGGCGTGTATCGCCCCTGTTGCCAGCAGGGGCAACAGGGCCAACATGGGGATAACGGCCAGGTCCTGGAACAGGAGTACTGAAAAGATCGATTGCCCCGGTGAGGTATTCATGAGCCCTTTCTCGCGCAGGGTCGAAAGGACGATGGCCGTGGAGGAAAGCGCCAGAATCATTCCAATGGCCGCACTCTGCTGCCAGGGCAGGATGAACGCGCAGAACAGACCGATGGCAATGAACGTCAATACCACCTGGCTGCCGCCCATGCCCAATATGGGTGTGCGCATCTGCCACAACAAAGACGGCTTGAGTTCAAGCCCCACCAGAAAGAGCATCATGACGACCCCGAATTCGGTGAAATGCATGATCGTCTCAATATTGTCGATGAGGGAGAGACCAAAAGGGCCAATGACGATACCGGCGATGAGATAACCGAGCACGGAACCCTGTTTGCATTTTCGGGCCAGCGGGACGGCGATGGTCGCGGCACCGAGGAAAATCAGTAGCTTCAAGAGAAAGGCTTCCATGGTTACACCTCTTTGATAATACCGTTCAGGTCCTGATTGAGCAATTGGCCGGCACGGGCCCGAGCAAGGTCGATTCGATTGTCCCGCAGGGCGATGAGTGTCCGGCGGTAATCTTCAGCATGGCGCACGCGATCTTTTTCCGGCAGCCCTTCATGGATACCCAGGACGGCAAAGGGTGGCAGCCATTCCATTCCGCAAAGATTCGCCGTGGCCCGGAAAGGGGTGGTCAGCTCCCGGATCGTGAATAAATTCAATCCACGCGCGCGGTAATCTTCCTGGCTCCCCCCTGCGGTAAGGGCCTGAAAGGTTATTTTGCCGTTAAGTGCGTTGCCGGTGGCGCCATATGCCCATGCGTGTTCTAGGACCAGATCGAACCACTCTTTGACGATGGCCGGTGTCGAATACCAGTAGAACGGGTGCTGGAAAATGATGATTTCATGGCCTTCGCAAAGCTGCTGCTCGTGAGCGACATCGATCAGAAAGTCCGGGTAGCACGCATACAGGTCATGGAAGGTAATGCCTTCCAGTGTTTCCACGGCCTCCCGCAAGGCTGCGTTCATGGTGGATCGCCTGAATGCCGGATGACCAAATAGAATCAGGATTTTTTTCATGGATTTATCCGATTGAAATCAATGTGGTTACGACTTATAGATACAGACCCTCTGCCCTTCAGTTGGCTGCCATTTTGCACCGGATGACTGCAGACGGTACAAAGCAGTGCGAAATGTCTTAAAGGGCTGTGCTCCAACGATCACGCCATAACCTTCCATGAGGAAGGTCGGCGCCGAACCGATTCCCCGGGCCCTTGCCGCGCGGGTAGCGGCTTCCAGGCGGGGGAGATAGGTGCCCTTTTCCAGTGCTTTGTTCAGCGCCTTTTCGTCAAGTCCGATTTTTCCCGCCAGGCCCAGGACGACCTCCCGGTTGCCGATGTCCCGGCATTCGGTGAAAAACGCTTTAAAAACGGCTTCATGATAGGCCTCATATTGCCCCTGTTCTTTTGCGAACTCACCGCCTGCCAGGGCTTCCCGGGAATTGCTCATCAACGGTTGCGGTCCGAAACGGATACCGAATTTTCTGCCGCGCTCGTCCAACTGCCGAAAAAACGCCTCCGGATGCATGCCCGGAAAGTAGTCCTTCCAAAGAACGCCTTGCTTCGGCGTGTCCGGATGAATCTCAAAGGGTCGCCATTCATCCAGAATATCAAACTCCTGCTTGAGTCTATCGACAATACCTTTGCCGATGTAGCAGAAGGGTCAGATATAGTCGGAATAAATTTTTATCTTTATCTGTGTCATATGTGCGCCTGTTTTCCCTGGATATTTTTCAATTCGTCTCTCATTCGCTTTACATGTCTTTCAATATGATATATATTCTAAGAATTACAAGTACCTACTTTTGCGTAAGGTACTTACAGAAAGGTATGTAATGAATAATGGAGCGGGTCATGACTTATCAGTGTGATGAAAAAAAAGCAGGTGAGGTGGAATTTAGATGCTATTTCCAACTGGCAATGATGATTATCGGAGGGAAATGGAAACCCAAAGTGCTCTTTCATCTGGCGCAGCATGAGGTGGTACGTTTTGGCGCACTCCGCCGGGCGGTTATCGGAATTTCGGAAAAGATGCTGATTCAAAGCCTAAAGGAACTGGAAAAAGACGGACTTGTAAACCGAAAGGTATACCGGCAGGTCCCTCCCAAAGTGGAGTACTCCCTGACCGACCTTGGAAAGTCGTTCATTCCGGTTCTGGACGGCCTGTTTGAATGGGGGAAATCCTATGCGTCTTATTTAATCGCCAAAGAAAACAACCATTGTGAGTATCGGGCCGGAAGAACTTACGAAAATATTGACGATCTGGTCACAGTTGAGGGCGTGAATAAGGGCATGCGGACAAATCCGGTCTATCATTCTGACAAAGTCGGCCCAGCTCAACTGGCCTGTTCTTCACCACTCAAATGACAGCCCGGAGGTGGTTAGATGAAGCCAATGGTGATAACGGCCCAGTCCCTTGAGGGGCTCGAAGCCCAATTCCATGACAACAGAATTCCAGTTTACAACTACACACTGGCCATCCTTTTTGCATCGGCCAGCAATGATCTGCTCAAATTGCAGCCTTTGCTGGCGGACATGGGACTGGATCTATTTGCCGCCACCAGCGCGGCTGAAATTGCCGGCGCCCAGGTGCTGGAGGAGTCCATCACCCTGATGCTACTGAACATCGATAGGAGTGCCTACCGGATCAATGTTTTTGAACTGGGGGACGGCGGGCCTTCAGAGATGGGACGAGCGGTCGCCTGCTGGGCCAATGAGGCTTTCGAGAAGCCAGCGCTTATGATCATGGTTTCGGGTCACGAATTGGACGGCGACATTCTGATCCACGGCATCACTGAACAGGCGGAGGAAGGGATCCAACTGTTCGGCGGATTCGCCTCCTATGATATGGCTGCGTTGCCCGAGGACACTTCCACAGTGGTGTGCGACGCAAGACGGGCGGTCCCCGAAGGGGTGGTGGCACTGGCCTTTGACACAGGGAAGATTGAACTCAAAGGCATCGCCGCCAGCGGATGGAAGGGGGTGGGAACCTCCAAAATCATCACCAGCGCTGCCGGAAACGTGGTGCGTGAAATCGACGGCCGGCCGGCCCATGATGTGATCAACCGTTATCTGGAAATCGGTGATGACGTGGAGGTGGCCCTGGAGTATCCGCTTTGTTGGATACGGGGGGACGGGTCTGAGGTGTTGCGCGGCATCGTCGGGTTCAACGCCGATAAATCGGTTGTTTACGGGGGCACGGTGCCCCAGGGCGCCAAGGTTCGCTTCGGCTTTCCGCCCGGCACGGAGGTGATCGAGGAGGCCGTGAGCCAGATGAATTCGTTCAAGAATAGTGGATCAGCAGGCGATGCGGTGATTCTTTTTTCCTGTCGGGCCAGGTTTACGGCGCTGGGTCCCATGGTGGAAGACGAGGTAGCGGCCATACATGAGCTGTGGGATGGGGCGCAGATCGGCTTTTTTACTTTCGGTGAAATCGGACCCGGCCCGCACGGACGTTGCGATTTCCACAACTACACCATCGTGGCAGTGCAGATCTCTGATAAGGAAACTCAGAGGGGGGACGGGTCATGAAAGATCAAATAGCTCCCTTGCGAAAAATCACGGATCTTCTGGAGAAAAGCTGTGGAAGGGATAAGGGCTGCCAGGACCTTTTTATGCGTCTTCGAAAAGAGCTGGAAAAGACCAATTTCAAACTCAACCGTTCCTACAGGCAGCGGCAGTCCCTTACCACCTTTCTGGCCCGCACGTCGGAAGATTTGGAGAAATCTTCAGAGATCATAAAGAAAATGTTCGGCCGCTACCTTTCAAACGAGGTGATGAATGCCCTGCTGGATGATCCGTCAACGCTGGACCTGGGCGGGGAGCGCCGTAGGGTTACCATCATGATGACCGATTTGAGGGGATTTACCGCCCTTTCCGAGCAGTTGAGCCCGGAGCAGGTGGTGGCCATGCTCAACAACTATTTTGAGGTGATGGTGGACGTGATTCTGGAATACAAGGGCACCATCAACGAAATCATCGGCGACGCCCTTTTGGTGATCTTCGGAGCGCCCCAGGAGATACCAGAGCCCGTGCAAAGCGCGGTGGCTTGCGCCATCGAGATGCAGAACGCCATGGCGCCGGTCAATAAGTCCAACCGTGAAGCGGGGTTGCCCGAGTTGGAAATGGGAATCGGCCTGAACGAAACAGAGGTCGTGGTGGGTAACATTGGCTCTGCCAAGAGAAGCAAATACGCGGTGGTGGGAAGCGGAGTGAACATGACCAGCCGCATTGAATCCTTTAGTGTGGGCGGTCAAATATTGATATCCGACTCCGTTTACAATCAGGCAGGCGATATTTTAAGGATTGACGCACAGCGGGAAGTGTTTCCGAAAGGCGCCGAGAAGCCGCTCAGGATTTATGAAGTGGGTGGCATTGCCGGGAATTTCAACTTGGCTCTTGAGCGTCATGATGCGCCGCTTGTGACGCTGGTGCGGCGTATTCCGGTTCGATATAAAATCCTCACAGGCAAAAGTGTTGGGGAGAAGGTGATTGAAGGTTCCATTGTCAGGCTTTCGAAAAACTGCGCGGAAATCCTCCTTAAAAGGCCGATCAACCCTTTAACGAATCTGAAAATGAATTTGGGGGATGTGGATGAAAAGCTTGCAACCAGAAATTTCTATGGAAAGGTTATCCAGATCTTCGAAACCGGAAGTATTGGCCAATTGGTTCGGTTCACCTCCGTTCCGCCGGAATTGGACGCCTACTTCCAGGCCCACATACAGCATGGGATGACCTGATCTTTAAATCTCTATTACCCGTAGAGATTCAAGGCCCTACGGTCGTTGCTTCTCTTCTGGTATAGCCGAACAAGACGAACAAAAGTACCAGGGCCAAAATAAGCGCCGCCAGGATTACGACGGGCAGTACAAAAGCACCCGCGGTTTCGAAAAACTGACCGATGAGCCACGGGAAGAAGAGATTTCCGGCCCCCAGACCGATTACCAACCAGCTGGTTACCCGGCCAGTAATGTCGATGATTTCTCCAGTAAAGGCAAAAGTCATAGGGATTAGAGCCGACAGGAAGAATCCCAGCAGAATCGTCCCGCCCCATAGATGAATAACCGACCGGGGAAAGAGGAGCAAGGCCGCCGTGGCGGCTATACAGCCAATGAGATAGACCGTCAGAATGGTTCTGGCGTTCAGCTTAATGGCGATAAATATCGTTATGAGCCGCCCTCCCATGATCGAACCCCAATAGGCTGATGTTAGAAACGCCGCCTCGGTTATGCCGGCCAGTTCACGCTTTATGGCATATGAGTAAATCCATCCGCCGAAACTGAGTTCCGCGCCCACATGAAGGAACATAAAAAGGGAAATAAGAAAAACGAGACATCTGTTCTCTTCCATTGTGTCTTCATCATTTTCCGGCTCGTTGTGGTATGGGCTTTTCAGGAATAGAAAAGAAAAGCCCACAGGAATGCAAATAACTGCGAGGAACCAGTATCCCCATGAAAACCCACCAGTGATTTTGAGGGCCTGCCCCACAACCATGGGAGCGATAAAGGCCCCGAGACCGTAGAAGAGATGGAGTCCCACCATGAACGGACCAACGCCATGCCTGTGCGTCCAGATGAGCAAAGTGTTGCCCCCCACATCCACACCCCCAAAGGCGATTCCCACGACGAGGAAGTATAGCATGATCAGCCAGTACACCGGCGCCAGAGGAATGAGGGCCACGGAAACGAAAAGCAGCATTACTGCGGCAGCCATCACCGGGTGCCCTTTGATGCGGTCGAAAAAACGCCCGCTCAAATACGAACCAAAAAGGTACCCCACGGACAGTATTGGAAAAAGATAACTGATCCCACTCATGGAGGCACCTGTTTGTCCCGCCAGCCCCGGCAGGGTGGGGCCGATGATTCCGGTGGCAAATCCGATGATGATGTATGATGCGTAATAGGCGATTGTGTTGGGGATCTTTTTTTCAGTTTCCATTGGCTCTCTGTTTTCTTTTCCTCGAATTGTATGCGCCACCCTATCCGGATCATAGACACAGGATCTCTTCATTAAAATAGGTTGAACATAACTTCATACGGACCAAAACTATTTTCATCTAATGCGGGCTACGCCCGCAACCCAAGATATTGAAATGACATAGAGCCACCACTCTTGTAATTTGGATGCAAAACGAATGAGATTCCAAAGACGCAA
>JANQDY010000111.1 GCA_028278625.1 Thermodesulfobacteriota bacterium | reverse complement strand
CTCGAAGCCTGGCGGTTCATTATCGCCGGGCTTCAACTCAACCTAAGAAGGTAAAAAACCATGACAATTCTTCGGGATAAAACCTCGACAATCTACACTCAGGCAGAATGTGCCTACCATCCACGAAACAAAAGCGAGAACCCCATTTGTCACGAACCCTCTTCGGGAATGGCTTTAGATGGTTATCAATGGTCTTACTTGCCGTACGTCGCTCGAAGTCAAACCCAATTTCCGGCACCTCAATGAGCGGAGTAATGGATTTCCGTGTACTAGAGCGCAAATCCAACACGGCCTGGTACTCTCCAAGCTTCCACCGTAAACACGGAACGTAGTGTTTGTGGTCAAACTTCATATACTATCATCTTTCTTCATTGACCGAACTGCACTTCGGGAAATTGACTTCTAACCTTGCCTGTCCCAACAAGTTCCGTAAGGATCACATAGTTGTTTGCCTCCTGTCGTATCCTACCGGCAACTACAGCTGGATTGATGTGCTGCTTCGCTGCGAAATCTTTAACGGATTCCTCGGTTCTCAAATACCGAGCCAAAGCAACTTCCCAATCATCTGCCGGAATCAGCGCGTTGCCTGCCTGCTCATCCGTTTCGCGCTCCAACTCGTCACGCTCGGCCTCAAGGTCGTCGAAAATGTCCTCAAGTTTTCCTTTCCGCAAATGCTTTCTTAGATGGATCATTTCATGGAAAAGCACAAACCAAAAGTTGTCAATTCGGTCATAGCGGAGCGTCATGCCGATTATAGGGCTACCATCTGGTAGAAGGAAGGCGGCACCATCTAAATAGGTTTTTTGTAGGTGTGGCTCAATGATGAGCGATATTCCTGCATCGTTAAGGACTTTTTTTGCACGACGCGGCCCATCCGAGAATTGACTTTGTTGTGCCAGATCTTTTAGCCAACCTTCGGTTATCTTTTTCCTTTGAAAACCTCCCTTCAAGCACTCTGATTTTGCCAACAAAAGCACCCTACACTGCCAGGCCCAGAGGGCATATTGGTCCATTTCTGAGCCAAATTTTGCCTTATGCCTCAAAAAAGCTGGTTGACGGCGAGGCATCGCTTTTCTTACATATGCCTCAGCCAGAAAAGCGCTATTAGCAATCGCTTCCGCCATTGATCCAACAAAATCAATGTCCCTGAACCAACCGCGTCTGTACATTTCGCGTACCGGGAATAGACCCCAGTCGATTTTAGACTTTATTGTGGCGCGTGATTTCGGGGTTTTTGGCCTTAGTTCGGCCACCTCACTTAGATTGAGATGCAGCGCCTCAGCAATCTGGACCAAATGCCGCAAGTTCGCTGATGCATATTCCTCGGATTCATATTTTTGGATCTGCTGCTCTTTGATATCTAGTTTCTTCGCTAGTTCACCATGGGACAACCCTTGGGCGATCCGTGCTCTGATGAGCAAGGCCGGCAGTTCCTCAAGAGAATTGGCCTTTAGCACTGTCACTGCGCCGGATCTCAGTGCCTCATACTCTCGGATTTGCTCGGACAGGATCTCCTTTTCGCTTCTTAACGCTTCCAACTCGGCTATTGCTAGTACCTCGTCACCTATACGGGAAGCGGTTTCTTTGAGGTCGAATGTTTGCAGCGCCTCGCGGAGTCTCGATAATTGCGCTTTGGAGGTCCGATACTGGCCGTCGGCGGTAATCATAAATACTCGTATCCCAAAATCACTCAAGTTAGTCGGATCTGGATGATGCCCTTCTGTTTTCCTGATAGCTTGTTGATTTGGAAGAAATCCACAAAAGTGCGACTACCGTCGGCTTTGCTACTGGACGGAAAAAACTCGCCACCATATTTTTGCTTTTGACGCCGACGTCTATCACTGAAATCAAGGAACACAGGATCAAGCTTAGCAAGAACGACCCCCCTTGGCTCCCAACATGCATCGAAATCGCCAGGTCTTTCTTTTTCGGTTACGAAACTCCCGTCCAGGAAAACCATCCGACAACCTGCCTTTTCAAGGGCTTTAACTCCTCGGCTGAATCCTTTGAACAAGACTTTTCTAATATCGTTCACAGCAAAACGCTTCTCTATCTCTTTCATTGTGGAAACGTGGACCCCAGGCGGTAATACGTCCCACACACCGTTAATGTTTACAGCCTTTGGTAACATAGCGCAATATAATGTTCAGTAGATTCCAATCTCAACTCTTGCCAAAAACAGGCAGATGTTTTCTATTCGCAATGAGTAAGTAGAAATTACAGGTTGCCACATTCAATGTGTAAAAACCCTGGTCCTTGAATGGGAGTTGACAATTCTAAGACGAAAAGACACCAAAGAGATGCTCAACAAACAACTTAATGAACCATATCCCTTAGAACAGGGAGAAATGAAAAAGTCAACAATTAGCGATCGACTATAAAACAGTGACTATTTCGGCTTCGAAATTCTTGATTCCTTATGGATTACTGATGGTTACGCATGGTGGAAAAGCAAGAAGGTTTGGGGTGGAAAAATGCACCACAAAGGGCTTTCTTTCAAAACGGTGGAAATGCGAGCGGGATGGATGGGCGGTTGAATGCCGTATGTGGCTTTTGCGCATGGGGGCAGAGAAGTAGAAAAATAGATCCTTGATGGTGGAAAGGGAATCCGGTTCGCGGTATCGGCGGCTGTTTTTTTTTGTGAGGTAGCAACTTTCTGATGACGGTATATTTGGATTTTGGAAAAAGTAAAGTATGTAAGATCAAATGTTTATGTATTTAGTGGAATGGACGCCTTTACCAATTTAACCATTTAATTCAGCTTGTTAAGAGATCTCCCTTCATGGGATCCGTCACATGGTGGTACAAGTGGTCACACCGTCCATCCCGGCACCACGGTAACGTTGCTTTCCACTTGGAAGGGCATGTCTACGGGAGCGGCGATAAGGGCCGCTTTGATCATCTCTTCACCATAGAATCGCCTCAACTTTCTTATTCCGGCGGTTTCCCGTTTCCCAGGTATTTCGGTGAGCTTACACTCCACCGCTGTGATCCGGCCGTCTTTTTCCACGAGAATGTCCACTTCATTTCCCCCCTGGTCGCGCCAGTACCAGAGACCGGTTGCGGGTTCGTGCCAGTCCCTGTATCGCTGCCATTGGGATACCACGTAGTTTTCCCAAAAAAACCCCGCCTCCCTGGAAGACCAGAGGGCGTCGGCGGTTGAAAATCCCATCAGATAAGCGGCCAGTCCCGTATCCGTAAAATAAAGCTTGGGGCTCTTGGAAAGTCTCTTTCCCAGAGAACGGTGATAGGGTTCCAGGAGCATGATCTGGTTGGAAGCCTGAAGAACACTCAGCCATTGCTTGGCGGTGGGTGTGGAGATGCCCACGTCTCTTCCCAGTTCGGAAAGATTCAGCATTCGACCGCACCGGGCGGCGCAGGCCTTGATGAAGCGTTCAAAATCCCGAAGGCTGCCCACATTCAGAAGATTCCGCACATCCCGTTCCAGATAGGTGGTGACATATCCCTGGTACCATCGTTCCCGGGAGGGGGATGCCGATAGATCTTTCCATAACCCGGGAAAAGCCCCCTTCCAGAGGAAATCCCGCCAGCGAAGTGCTGGATCGGTTTTCTTGACGGGTTCCCACTCTTTTCCGGAGAGACCCAGAAAAGGGATGACCGCCGCCCTGCCGGCTAGGCTTTCGGAAAGGTTTTCCATGAGCAGAAAGTTCTGGGAGCCGGTGATAACAAAAAGACCGTTTTCATTTTTTCTCGAATCCACAACGGTTTTAATATGGCGGAAAAAAGAAGGGACATATTGAATTTCATCCAGCAGCAGGGGTGGCGGGTATCGCTTCAGGAATTCCCGGGGTCTTGTTTCGGCTGCCTCCGCATGGGACCCCACGTCCATGCTGACATAGGTGAACTCCCCGAAAGTACGCTCCAGAATGGATGTTTTGCCCACCTGTCTGGGGCCCACCAGCGCAATAACGGGAAATGTCCGTGAAAGCGTTTTTAATTCTGTTGAAATTTCTCTTTCAATCCACATGGTTGACAATTTTAAGGTGTGGGCTTATTATTGTCAAGATTATTTCTTTTCATTGCGCGTCTTTCAAGAGCCTTCTTCGCCAAAAGCCATACGGGAAAAATGAATACCACCAGTTCACAGGTGGTATTCATTCGGACTGCCTCAAACTCGTTTCGTTTACTGAAAAGGGGTTTATTTCGACGGAGGTCGAGCGTTCCGCTGAAAAAAAGGACTTCCGGGCATTTCACTCTTTTCTTGGGGAAATCGGTCGGACCGGATGAACCATCAGCCGAGAAAGTCCTCGCTGGATTTGACGAGGTGCATGCCTGCCCTTTTAAATTCCAGAAAGGCCTGATCGGCCTCATCCGTGTAGTCCAGGCCGGGGACCACCACGGGCGAGGTGCAGTCTTCCAATAAATAGATTTTCCGGGCCAGGCCAGGGTCGGACTGTTGCAGGTCCTTCAGCAGATGGGCGATGGTCCAGGCGACACAGTGGCTCTTGGCCTGTCCGGCGATCACGAGCCGATCCACCCGCTTGAGCGTGTCCACAAAACGGCTGTTGCGCCGGCCCAACATCTCGCCGCCGGGTCCCTTTTCCACTTCCGGGCCGATCACCGAATAATTCTCCGTAAATGCGTGATTTCCTTTGACCTCAAAATCCGGCTGGGAAAATCTGGCCACGGAATGAAAGAAGACCGCCTCTTCAACCGACGAAACCAGCGCATGGCCGATGCCGCCCAGCATGGCGTGATAGGGCCAGACGGTAAGGGCGTATTTGCTGTTTTCCTCCAGCATGGCCGTGTAGTATTTAAGATGTTTCTGCCCCTGCTCCGGAGATATGCCGAAATGGGTTGACAGTTCAGGATTGAATTTCCATTTTCCGGTGTGCGCATCCGCCGCGGACACACTGGTGTAGGGTGAAGGGTGTTCGCCCTTCTCATTGACCAGAAAAATGGCATGAAAGATCTGCATGGCCTGATGGGTATCCATGGTGGCGGTGATGTGGGTGATGCGGCCCAGGTTGCGGTAGATAAACTCGCACAACCGGCGATTGTCATCCACTGCCCCCCTTCCGGTGCGACCCCCCACGTACAACTCGAATTCCGGGATGCAGAAGGTATTTTGAACGTCCACCAGCATCAGCCAGGTTTGAAACTCATCCGCGGAAGAAGGCTGAATGCCGTTTTGCGCGGCCCATTCCCGCGCCTCTGCAGAACGTTGTTCATAGGGCACCCGCCAGACCCGGTCTACTTTGTCCGACTTAAAAAAATCAGGTATTCTTAACTCTTTCATCATTAACCACCAATATCATTTTCGGCAGTCCCGGCACCGGTTCACCTGGAATCCATATCGTGATGCTTTGGTCCATGAGGTTGATATTCTTTGTGTCGTCCTATTTACGTTGCACGCTATGGGATACATAACACACATGATAGAGATTTTGAAACAGATACTCATTTCAAGGATAAAACGGGATATGGAACGCCGCAGAATTCCGGAGACATATCCCTACGGATCTTCTGGAAAAGGCCAACTTCTTAGAGGTATGAGCGAATATCTGTGGCTTTGTCTAAAATGCCTTAAACCCATTGGCTGGTGCTTTTGCCTCATCCTCCAGACAAATGTTATTCGGGGTTATTCCCGGGTTTTTTGGCGGCTCCCTTTCTATTCTTACCAAATAACTGTATAGAACGATGACAAAGAGGGAAATGAGACTCCGGATAGTCGCATAAACCGTATTTCGGCAAAGGATCGTTGAAAAGTGCTCAAGGTATACATCAAACTCACGCTCACCATGATCTTCTGGGGAGGAACGTTCATTTCAGGCCGAATGCTGGCGGGCCACGTCTCGCCTCCCAGTGCGGCTTTTTTACGTTTCGTAACGGCGGCCACGATTCTTATGATCATTCTTTATCGAAAAAACCGTTGTCTTCCCTCCGTGCCAAGGCGTTTTTTCCTGCCGATTTTTTGCCTCAGTTTAACGGGTGTATTCAGCTACAATGTTTTGTTCTTTTGGGGGCTGCAGTCCGTTGATGCGAGTCGGGCTTCGGTGATCGCCGCCAACAATCCGATCTTCATCGCCCTGTTTGCCAGCCTCATTTTCAGGGAACGATTGGGTTTGATCAAATCACTTGGGGTACCTGTTTCAGTGTTGGGTGCCGTCATTGCCATATCAAAAGGGAACCTGGCGGGGCTTTTTGGCGGTGCCTTGGGTTGGGGCGATTTGATGATTTTTGGGTGCGTGCTGAGCTGGGTGGCGTTTTCATTGATCGGTAAGGCCGTGATCGCCCATATCCCCCCCTTGACCGTCATTACCTATGCATCTGCCGTGGGAGCGCTGCTGTTACTCTTTCCGGCCATGATGAATGACGTGTTCGGAAAACTGGGCGGCTATGGGTTCATTGACTGGGGCAACATCGTGTTTCTGGGCGTCTTTGGAACCGCACTGGGGTTTGTGTGGTACTACCAGGGCATCGAACATATCGGTGCCACCCGGGCCGGTCTATTTATCAACCTGGTTCCCATAAGCGCCCTCATCATGGCCTTCTTTTTCCTGGGTGAACCCATCACCGTGTCGCTGCTGATCGGCACGGCCCTGGTCCTAACCGGTGTTTACCTGACGAACTACGGATTTGCCCATTTCAATAGACGCACTGGGATCAGTGGAGAAGGGCGTCCAATAAAGGACAAGTGCTTTTCACCCCGGAAGAGGTGACAGTGTCGGTCTTTAAGCGTCCGAACGCCTGAAAATGAGTACCGCGGCCATGACGGCAAAGACCATGGTATCGGCCGCCTGGGACCAGTACCGGCCGGTGATGGCAAGGACCATT